>NZ_JBHSHC010000006.1:0-104444 GCF_042652925.1 Effusibacillus consociatus | reverse complement strand
GGGAGCAAACAGGAAATAAGGGTGTTTCGGGGACTTAAAGATTCCATCCCGAAAAAAGCAAAATAAGGGTATGAAAGCCCCTTAAAGTTGCTGAAAGCCTCTTAAAGTGGTTGCTGAAAGTCCTTTGAAGGCTCTGAAAGTCCTGAAAAGGGTCTGTAAATCCCTGATGAGGTCTGCAACCCCTTGTGGGTCTGACGGATGGAATCAAGTCGTACAACATCCCTGCATGTCTAGTGACAATGGCGGAGAGGACACACCCGTTCCCATCCCGAACACGGAAGTTAAGCTCTCCAGCGCCGATGGTACTTGGGCACGAGCCCTGGGAGAGTAGGTCGTTGCTAGGCACCATAAGACCTGATCTGTTGATCAGGTCTTTTTGATGAAATCCGAATTTCAAAGTACGCCTTAGCCATTGGCTAGGGCGTACTTTTGTATTTACAGCATGTTGTTTTGGAGGTTCAAAAACTCCGGTAACAAATTCATACCCTTGCAAGAATTTTGTATAGTAGCTTGTACAAAAAAACTCCCTCGCTCTCCCGGTCTTACTGGACCATATGAAAAGCTAGGGGAAGAATAGATTATTTTTTAATGCCGTCAATAAAAATATGGGCAAAATAAGAACCGATTTCTTCGGGTGTAAGTTTCCCGCCTTCTTGATACCAACGGTATACCCAGTTGCAGCTTCCGAGAATTGCGAGAGCGATTAAGCGGCTGTTGCCAGGTTTAAATTCGCCTGCTTTTACACCTTCATCAATAATTTGAGCCCAAAGACTCAGGTAACGATCCGTTTCATTTTTGATGACGGTATGATGCTCCGGTTCCAAAGACAAAGCTTCACGCAGCAGAACGGTTGTCATTTCGAGGTTGGCCGCCACGCTTACTACATGATTCTGGATGGCAAGAATCAATCGATCTTTGGCTGATACTTGGGTCTCGATGATTTTTTCAAGCCGGCGGTTGAATCCGCTGATTGACTGCTGAGTAATTTTCATCAACAGTTCTTCTTTGCTGGAGATATAGTGGTAAAGGCTTCCTTTTTGCAGACCTACTTCATCCGCAATGTCTTGGACGGAGGTCGCATGATAGCCTTTTTGTTCAAACAATTTAATCGCTGCCTGGGCAATCTCTTCGTATTTGTTTGACATGCAATGCTCGCTTCCTTTCAGATCCACCATTCAAAGTGACAGAATTCGACTTTTTAGTATTGTATCATATATACTTGGTTTTCCCTTTTTTTTCAATGTTTGTTCAAAAAGTTTGTTCAAAACTATGGGGGTACATATGAAAAATTGGCGCTTTTATTTTTGATCTTGACGGTACATTGTTTCAAACTGAGCAACTGGCGGTTCCGGCCTTTCAAAAAACTTTTGAGAGGTTGCAAGCAGTGGGAATCTATAATAAAAAGGAGCTGCCGAACCCAGATGAGATTACGCAGGTATTTGGGATGACGACGGCAGACATATGGGAAAAATGATTCCTGATGCAACCGACCATCAACGGGCAACAGCGGATGGGTGGCTGCTTGAAGAAGAACCGCGTCTTCTGGAAGAAGGAAATGGACAGCTGTATCCCGAAGTAAAAAAGACACTGCAGCACTATGGAATCAAGGGATGCGCCTGTATATAGCGTCTAATGGAGGGGAACCTTATGTAAAAGGTGTGGCTCGTGCAAAAGGCATTGATAGTTATTTTGACCGGATCTATTCAGCGGGTGAGTTTAAGACTTCACGCAAAGAAGAGCTGGTTGAAAAACTGCTGCTCGATACCGAGGAGCGTGATGCCGTAATGGTGGGAGATCGAAAATCGGATGTTCGTGCCGGAAAAGCAAATGGACTCTTTGTGATCGGTTGTGATTTTGGGTTCGCCAGACCCGGGGAACTGGACGGGGCGGATCGTATTATTCGCCGATTTGAGGAAATTTTGTGCTGGTTTGATATTGCAATTCGAAAATAGAGTGGATATAATTTAATTAAAGGTCAATAATAGTCAAAGTCAATGATGGGAGGTGGTCGCTCTGAGTAATATCTCCGATATCATTGAACAGTATATAAAGCAAATCTTAAAGTCCGGTAACGCCGGTTTTGTAGATGTGAAGCGCAGTGAGCTGGCGGATCGCTTTCAATGCGTTCCTTCACAGATCAATTATGTCATAAGCACCCGATTTACTTTCCAAAAAGGGTATATCGTTGAATCGAAACGCGGCGGCGGTGGATTTATCCGAATTCGCAAAGTGGAACTCGATCCGGACTGTACTCTTTATCAAGCGGTAGTGAAGTTGATTGGATCCCAAATTACGCAACGGGAAGCGGAAGGAATCATTGAACGATTGCTTGAAGAAGAAATTATCACTGACCGTGAGGCGCGAATGCTTGAAGCGGCCGTACACCGCGATGTCTTGCAAGCCGCGATTCCTGAACGGGACCGTCTTCGAGCGAATCTGCTGATTGCTATGATTCGAGCGATTCTGAAAGGATAGGAGGGATTCTGCATGAAGTGTCAGGAATGTGGGCAGCGGCAAGCCACCGTCCATTTCACGAAGATCATCCAAGGTGACAAAAGTGAATTTCATCTGTGCGAGCCATGCGCCAGAGAAAAAGGAGAATGGATGCACAAGGCGGCGGCCGGGTTTTCCCTGAACAGCTTGTTATCCGGATTGTTAAATTTTGAATCGCCGGGTGCCGCTGTATCGGCACCGCCACGATGCAGCAAATGCGGATTAACCTACAATCAGTTTAGTCAGATCGGCCGTTTCGGGTGTACGGAGTGTTATCAACATTTTCGTTCCCGTTTAGAGCCTCTGGTTCGGAAGGTGCACGGATCCACAACCCATATCGGAAAAGTACCGCAGAGAACCGGCGGAAAGATAAAAGCCAAACGGGATTTGGATAAACTACGAGCCCAGTTGCAGGCGGCCGTACAGACGGAAAAGTTTGAGGAAGCAGCCGTTCTCAGGGACAAAATCCGGGAACTGGAGAAGCAACTAGGGACTTAGGGGGTGTCAAGATGTCCATTCATGAATTTCTTAACACAAGCCCCACATGGATGAAGGAAGATGGGCCCGAATCAGATATAGTAATTTCGACGCGTATTCGGATTGCACGCAATCTTGCCCGGTATCCGTTTCCGGTGTTGTTGACGGACAGTGATGCGGAAGCGATTGTGGAGGAAGTTCGCAAAGCGCTTTCGAGTCCTGAAATGCAGCGGATTGGGAAATTTGAATTGTTCCGCAGCCGGGAACTGTCAGACGTTGAACGGCAGGTGTTTGTAGAAAAACACATTATATCTCCCGCTTTGGCTGAGGAGGACAGGCGCAGTGCTTTTGCCGTATTGGGGAACGAATCGGTTTCGGTCATGATCAATGAGGAAGATCATTTGCGGATTCAGTGCATTTTCCCTGGATTTCAGGTTCGCAATGCATGGCTGTCAGCAAGCCGGATTGATGATATTCTAGAAATGAAACTGGATTATGCATTTGACGAAAAATATGGATTTTTGACATCCTGTCCAACGAATGTCGGTACCGGAATACGGGCTTCCGTAATGATGCATCTGCCCGGGCTTGTACTGACCAATCAAATTAACCGAATCTTATCTGCAATTTCTCAAGTTGGTTTGGTTGTTCGCGGGCTTTACGGCGAAGGCAGCGACGCGACGGGCAATCTGTTCCAGGTGTCGAATCAGATTACTTTGGGACAATCGGAAGATGAAATTCTTGAGAATCTCCAAGGGGTTGTCAAACAGATACTCGAACATGAACGTGCTGCCCGCAACCAATTGCTGCGTGAGAACAGGGAAGCTTTGGAAGACCGCATATGGAGATCTTACGGAATTTTGGCATATGCGAGAAAAATCGAATCTAAAGAATCGATGCAAAGGCTGTCGGACATTAAGCTTGGAATTGACCTCCACTTAATCAAGGGTGTTTCAGCAGGAATCCTAAAAGAATTGATGGTTATGACCCGTCCCGCATTTTTGCAAAAGTTAACCGGAAAGGAATTGGCTCCCGGGGAAAGGGATTGGAGGCGGGCATCGATTATTAGGGAACGTTTGCGTTCAGATTCTGCTTTACAATAAATACATTTTGTAAAAGGGGTGGTATAGATGATGTTTGGACGATTTACTGAACGTGCACAAAAAGTATTGGCCTTGGCTCAGGAAGAAGCAAGCCGTTTGGGGCATTCGGGTGTAGGCACAGAGCATATTCTTCTTGGTCTTGTACGGGAGGGCGAAGGAATTGCCGCAAAAGCTTTGGTCAGCCTGGGATTATCCAGTGACAAAGTCCAAAAAGAAGTGGAAAAAATCATTGGGCGCGGTCAAGGACAAACAGGCGGCATGGCTTATACTCCACGCGCGAAGAAAGTAATTGAATTGTCGATTGATGAGGCGCGCAAACTCGGGCATAACTATGTTGGAACCGAGCATATTTTGCTGGGGCTGATTCGTGAAGGCGAAGGAGTTGCCGCACGTGTCCTGTCGAATTTGGGGGTATCCCTGAACAAAGCCCGACAGCAAGTTCTGCAATTGCTGGGAGGCGACGTGAACGATAACAATCAGGAGTCTCCGCAAAACGCAAATACTCCGACGTTAGACTCGCTTGCCCGTGATCTGACGAATATGGCCCGAGATGGGAAATTGGATCCGGTTATCGGTCGGGCAAAAGAAATTGAACGCGTCATTCAGGTATTGTCCCGTCGAACCAAAAATAACCCGGTGCTGATCGGTGAACCCGGTGTCGGGAAAACGGCCATAGCAGAAGGACTGGCACAACGCATTGTGGAAAACGAGATCCCGGAAACTCTCCGCAACAAGCGTGTTATGGTGCTCGACATGGGGACGGTTGTAGCGGGAACAAAATACCGCGGCGAATTTGAAGACCGACTGAAAAAGATCATGGATGAAATTCGCCAGGCCGGAAACATCATTCTGTTTATCGACGAATTGCATACTTTGATTGGTGCTGGTGGTGCGGAAGGAGCGATCGACGCTTCCAACATTCTGAAACCCGCACTGGCACGCGGAGAGCTTCAATGCATTGGCGCGACCACTTTGGATGAATATCGCAAACACATCGAAAAAGATGCGGCCTTGGAGCGAAGATTCCAGCCGATTATGGTCGATCAGCCAAACGTGGAAGATGCAATTCAAATCCTCCACGGTCTGCGTGACCGATATGAAGCTCACCATCGCGTCAAAATCTCCGACGAGGCATTGGAAGCTGCGGTTCGTCTGTCCGACCGTTATATTACTGACCGCTTCCTGCCTGATAAAGCGATTGATCTGATTGATGAAGCAGCATCCCGGGTAAGGCTCCGCACTCATACACAGCCGCCAAATTTGAAAGAGTTGGAAGAAAGACTTGAGGAAGTCCGATTCGAGAAGGAATCTGCCGTGCAGGGCCAAGAGTTTGAAAAAGCGGCCTCTCTGCGTGACAAAGAGCAAAAGCTCCGGGAAGAGCTGGAATCCCGCAAACTTGAATGGCAGCAAAACCAAGTGAAAAAAGACACGGTTGTAACATCTGAAGACATTGCAGATATTGTAGCAATGTGGACGGGGATTCCGGTTCGGAAGCTTGCGGAAGAAGAGAGCGAGCGGCTGATGAATATGGAAGAAATCCTGCATAACCGGGTGATCGGACAGGAAGAGGCAGTTAAAGCAATCTCCCGTGCAGTTCGCCGAGCTCGTGCCGGTCTTAAAGATCCAAAGCGCCCGATTGGATCCTTCATCTTCCTCGGACCGACAGGTGTCGGAAAAACCGAATTGGCCAGAGCTCTCGCGGAAGCGATGTTTGGTGATGAAAACGCCATGATTCGAATCGACATGTCCGAGTATATGGAGCGACACACCACCTCGCGCCTGGTTGGAGCCCCTCCGGGATATGTCGGATATGAGGAAGGCGGGCAGTTGACAGAAGCAGTGCGCCGTAAACCTTATTCTGTAGTGCTGTTGGATGAGATTGAAAAGGCGCATCCGGAAGTATTCAACGTGCTGCTTCAATTGTTGGACGACGGACGACTCACCGATGCGAAGGGCAGAACGGTAGACTTCCGCAATACGATTGTGATCATGACATCCAACGTGGGTGCCCAAACCATCCGTAAAGGCGGCGCCTTGGGCTTTACCGCAACAAAAGAAGCGGACTACATCGATATGAAGGATAAAGTCATGGACGAGTTAAAAAAGCAATTCCGTCCGGAATTCCTCAATCGGATTGACGAGATCATTGTCTTCCATCCGTTGGCGGAAGAACATATCAAAGAGATCGTCAACCTGATGGCCGACGATCTTCGCAAGCGCTTGAAGGAACATGACATCGATTTCCTGTTGTCGGAGGAAGCAAAATCTTTCCTGGCGAAAGAAGGATTCGATCCGACATACGGTGCCCGGCCGCTCAAGCGCGCAATCCAGCGTCATATCGAGGATAACCTGTCGGAAGCACTGCTTACGGGATCGATCCAACGCGGAGACCGCGTGAAGATCGATGTGGAAGGCGATCGGTTAAAAGTGACCAAAATGGAGCATTATCCGGCGGAGGTATAAGTCCGGCTGCGAAGAGAACGTGCCTTTGGCCGTTCTCTTTTTTGTTATCCGACAAACAGGCTATGGTATAATTAATGCTAAGAGGAAGCCCGCAAGGTACCAGATGACTGGCGAGTACATATACGTGTATGTAAGATCGCAATTATTTTATGTGAACGGGAGAAACCAGAGAAGCAATGGCCAAAGCAAAGATCAAATTTGTGTGTCAAGAATGCGGCTTTGAAAGCCTCAAATGGATGGGCAAATGTCCCGGGTGTCACACTTGGAACCGGATGGTAGAAGAAGTCGAGCGTCCGGCTAGAGCAGGCATACCGTCAGGTTTGTCAGCAAACGATTCGAAGGCGGAAAGCATCGATGCGATTGATATATCACAGGAACCTCGGGTATTAACGGGATCGTCAGAGACAGATCGGGTGCTGGGGGGAGGAATAGTTGGCGGTTCCCTTGTTCTGGTCGGTGGAGACCCCGGAATCGGAAAATCGACCCTTTTGCTGCAAACGTCTTCTCAATTGGCGGTAAAGGGACTTAAAGTGTTATATGTCTCCGGTGAGGAATCGGCTCAACAGATTAAAATCCGTGCGGATCGGCTGAATATCCTGACGCCGAACCTTTTGATTTTATCCGAAACCGACCTTACCCGGATTGAAGCGCAAATTGCCGCTGTGAAGCCGGATTTTCTCATCATCGATTCCATTCAGACCATTTTTCATCCGGCAGTCGGGACTACGCCGGGATCTGTCGGACAAGTGCGGGAGTGTACGGGGCATTTATTGCGCATTGCGAAAACATCGGGCATCGCCACGTTTATTGTGGGCCATGTAACCAAAGAAGGTGCCATTGCCGGTCCGAGGATGCTGGAGCATATGGTGGATGCCGTTCTTTATTTTGAGGGGGAACGCCATCATACTTATCGGATTTTGCGTTCGGTAAAGAATCGTTTCGGTTCCACAAACGAGATCGGCATTTTTGAAATGCGGGAAGAAGGACTTGTCGAAGTAGGGAATCCCTCCGAAATGTTTTTGTCAGAACGTTCGCAAGGGGCACCAGGCTCCGCGGTTGTAGCATCTGTTGAAGGCACGCGCCCCGTTTTGGTGGAAATCCAGGCGTTGGTAAGTCCGACTGCTTTCGGAAACCCTCGCAGACATGCCAACGGAATCGATCATAATCGGGTATCGATGATCATGGCGGTACTTGAGAAACGGATGGGTTTATACGTGGGTGCCCAGGATGCTTTTATCAATGTAGTCGGCGGAGTCCGCTTGGATGAACCGGCTGTCGATCTGGGAGTGGCTCTGGCAATCGCATCCAGCTTCAAAGATACTGGAATGGGGCCCAATGATGTGTTTATCGGGGAGGTGGGCCTTGCGGGCGAAATCCGGGGGGTCTCCCGGATCGAACAACGTGTGAAAGAAGCACAAAAACTTGGGTTTACCCGATGCATTATTCCGTCCAAGAATCTAAGAGGTTGGACCCCTCCTGCAGGGATTGAGGTAGTAGGTGTCGATAGTATACAACAGGCGTTCCAAATTGTGTTCCGGGGGTGACCATATGAGAGAGGACATGAAAAAAGACACATCGATCAACAAGCTGTTACGGGTAACCGCGCCAGGAACCGGTTTACGGGAAGGTCTGGAAAACGTGCTTCGGGCGAAGACGGGTGCACTGATCGTGGTTGGACAAACGGAGACGGTCGACAAAATCGTAGATGGCGGATTTCATATTGACTGTGAATTTACCCCCGCGAATTTATATGAGCTTGCCAAAATGGATGGGGCCATTATTATAAGTGAGGATATGAAACGGATTTTGATCGCCAATGCCCAGTTGACCCCCGATTCATCCATCCCGTCTTTTGAAACAGGCACACGCCACCGTACGGCGGAACGGGTAGCAAAGCAAACCGGGCAGCTTGTCATTTGCATTTCGCAGCGACGCGATGTGATCACGCTCTATCAATCCAATTTTCGTTATACATTAAAGGACATCAGCGTAATTCTTTCAAAAGCCAATCAGGCGATCAATACGTTGGAACGTTATAAGGCGGTACTTGATCAATCCTTAACAAATTTGAGCGCCTTGGAATTTGAAGAATTGGTCACTTTGCATGAAGTTGCGATGGTTATGCAAAGAATTGAGATGGTTTTACGCATAAAAAATGAAATTCGACGATATATTACAGAACTAGGGACAGAAGGCCGACTTATCTCCATGCAGCTTGATGAGTTGGTGTCGAAGGTTGACGAAGAGGCATACTTGCTTGTCAAGGATTTCTGCCGCGAGACCGAGTTGACGCCCCATCAAATTCTGACGGAACTGCATTCTCTGTCTGCGGATGATCTGCTCGACGGGGAAGCGATTGTCCGGGTTCTCGGCTACAATACCGATGTGAATATTGCCGATGAACCGGTGTCATCACGCGGGTATCGGATCCTGACCAAAATCCCTCGCCTGCCGCATCCGGTCATCGAGAATTTGGTGTCGCATTTTTCAAGCATCACTCGGATTCTAAGCGCTTCTATCGAAGAATTGGATGATGTGGAGGGAATCGGGGAAGTTCGCGCCAGGTCGATCAAGGAAGGACTTCGCAGAATTCAAGAGCAGGTGTTCATTGACAGGCACATCTAATCTGGTTATTATGGATAGAATACAAGTAATGCAAGATGCGTCAACAAAATTATTTTTGGGGCAGTGTTGACAGGGGGTACCCATATGTTTGTTAAAGCGCTCCCTAGCGCTTTTACGATAGGAAATCTATTTCTTGGAATCATCTCAATTATCTTGGCTTTTAACGATGAATTTGGTTTAGCCGCAATTCTGGTGATTGTCGGAATGCTGCTGGATGGGCTGGATGGCCGCATTGCCAGAGCTCTCGACGTATGCAGTGAGTTTGGGAGGGAATTGGACTCCTTATCTGATGTGATCTCCTTTGGGGTAGCTCCCGCTTTCATCATGTACGGCGTGATTCTGCATGAGCTCGGATGGATCGGCATGATGATCACAAGCATCTTTCCAATTTGTGGGGCTCTGCGATTGGCTCGTTTTAATGTGATGACCACCAACCCGAATTATTTTGTCGGACTTCCGATTACTGCCGCTGGCGGGATCTTGGCTACAATGGCTTTGTATCATAATTTGATACCGGCCTCCAGGGTGTTTCTTCCGATTGCGATGGTAGGGCTATCTTATCTCATGATCTCCCGTATAAAATATCCGAACTTCAAAAAAGTTGGAATTCCCAGAGCGGCCTATTGGATTATTCCGGTGTTAGCCGCGTTTGTAACGTTCGTATTTGTTTATTATCCTGAGCAGGCAAGCAAACTCATTTTCCTGCCATTGGCTTTATATGCACTTTACGGATTAAAAAAAAACTATAGTTCCCGCAAGAAAAAACGTGAAGTGATCGTTCAGGATTCGTATGATTCCAAATTTGAAATGTAAGCCGTTACAGCCCTTCCTGGGCTGTTTTAATTTGTAATTAATATTGACGAAATTGAATGATTTATGTTAACATTAAAATTTCTAAAATTTGACTCCCCTTTTTTCATGTGTTACTCTTGTCCTATAATAAAACATCTTGAATTTCTGCAGATTGTGTTTTTGGAGTGCTAATTTTTGTCTATAATTAAGATGAGGAGGTGAAGGGATGATTAAAAGGATTGTTCATTTGTTTTTTGCCACGATTGGTATGGTTTTGGGTTATACCTTTGGACCCAACTTATTTGAACTCATTCATTTTGAATTTATACAGTTGAATTATCAACCTTTTACATCCCCCTTTTTTGGAGCTGCATTAGGTGGTGCCATCTTTATTCTTGCAACTGCATGGGTGGTGAACTACAGCGTCTCTTTAATTCGTTGGTTCGAAGAGAAGCTTTTAAGGGCTCCATTATCCGATTTGTTTGCCGGTATAGTCGGAACCGTTGCCGGCCTGATCGTTGCCTACCTGCTTTCTCCTGCAATCACCAACATTCCGGTGGTAGGTGAAGTGGTTCAGGCGTTTGCCAGTATTTTGCTTGGAATACTCGGTTTCCGAATCGGTTACAGCAAGCGTGAAGAACTGGTCTCATTTTTCCCGGGCAGATTTGGCGGGAAGGACAAACAAAAAAATCCTGCCAAGTTGGGTGACGCCAAGATCTTGGATACAAGCGTCATCATTGACGGGCGGATTGCGGATATTGTAAAGACCGGATTTTTGGACGGAAGCCTCGTGATTCCTACTTTCGTACTGGAGGAATTACAGCATATCGCGGATTCGTCCGATGTATTAAAACGAAATCGCGGCCGCAGAGGGTTGGATATTCTGAACCGCATCCAGAAAGAGCTTAAAATTAAAGTGAACATTATGGAAATCGATTTCGAAGACATCCAAGAAGTTGATTCCAAATTAATCCGGCTGGCGAAACAGATCAACGGAAAAGTTGTGACCAATGATTTTAACCTTAATAAAGTCTGTGAGCTTCAGGGAGTAGACGTTTTGAATATCAACGATCTGGCCAATGCGGTGAAACCGGTGGTGCTTCCTGGAGAAGAAATTCTGGTGCAGGTCATCAAAGATGGCAAGGAATACGGCCAGGGTATCGGTTATTTGGATGATGGCACAATGATTGTGGTTGAAGGCGGAAAAGAATTCATCGGAACACGGCTGGAAGTGATGGTGACCAGTGTGCTGCAAACTTCAGCTGGACGGATGATTTTTGCAAAGCCAAAACTTCTTGAAAAAGCTCTGTAGCTGGGCAAAGTTTTGGAGTAGAACCAGATTGGGTCTCATCGGTTTGTGAGACCCGTTTTTTCATTTGTTTTTGGGGTATGGAAAGATGTATCGGGCGAGACTTCGTCACTTTAATGGACGACATCTTGGGGAATATGTTGCTGGGGTGGGGGTGTCGAATTGAAAGTTTCTGCGATTGTGGTGGCAGCGGGAACCGGATCTCGAATGAAAAGCGATGTCAAGAAGACATACATGGAGATAGCAGGAGTCCCTCTGATCATTCGCACATTACGGGCGTTGGAGGAGTCCTCCCTGATTAAGGAAATTGTGCTGGTTGTGGGGGAGGAAGATTTGGACGACGCCAAGAGTTTGATGGATCAATATGGGATTCGGCGTGTAATCCGTTATGCTGCGGGAGGTCCGGAACGACAAGATTCGGTTCGCAATGGTTTGCAAGCGGTGGACGATTCGGTTGAACTGGTTCTTGTGCATGATGGAGCACGTCCATTTATAAATGCCGCGGAAATTGATCGGGTGATTCAATCGGCGGCCGAATATGGCGCTGCAACGATTGGGACTCCCGTAAAAGATACGATTAAAAAAGTTGAAAACGGGTTTGTGGCTGAAACAATCCCACGACAGGCTCTTTACGCGGTCCAAACACCTCAAGCGTTTCAGGCAAAACTTCTTCGGGAGTCCCACAAGAAGGCAAGCGAGAGTGGATATCGAAGCACGGATGATGCCTCTTTGGTGGAGTGGACGGGCCATTCGGTAAGAATTGTCGAAGGTTCCTACCGGAATATCAAAATCACCACACCGGAAGATTTAATCATTGCAGAAGCGTTTCTTCGATCACCACAGGCATAGGGAGGGAATTACATGTTTCGGATTGGAACCGGATTTGATGTGCATCAATTGGTGGAAGGTCGTCCTTTAATCATCGGGGGTGTAATGATCCCTTATGAAAAGGGTTTGCTTGGTCATTCGGATGCGGATGTTCTGCTGCATACAGTTAAAGATGCACTGCTGGGGGCGATAGGGGAAGGAGATATCGGAAGGCACTTCCCTGACACGGATGAACGGTATCGGGATGCCGATTCGGTCGAACTGCTTCGCCATGTCTGGGGGATAGTGAAAGAAAAAGGATTTAGGCTCGGAAATATTGACTGTACGGTAATTGCCCAAAAGCCAAAATTGGCCCCCTACATTGAAGAAATGCGGGGTGTAATTGCCAAGGAATTGGAGGCGGACCTGTCTCAGGTAAATGTCAAAGCTACCACCACTGAAAAATTGGGCTTTACGGGACGAGGAGAGGGAATTGCCGCACAAGCGGTTGTATTGCTTGTTAAGGTTGACTAATAGCAAGAGAAGTTCTATATTGTTATTTTAATGGGGATTAAAAGAATCTTTCGGGCCCCCATCAAAGTGCTCGGATTCAACGTCGTAGCTTCGCGTCACTTTGATGGGCCACTCAAGGGGATGAGTCAGATGACAGTACGAGTAAGATATGCACCGAGTCCGACCGGACATTTACATATTGGCGGGGCGCGAACCGCCCTTTTTAACTATCTCCTGGCGAAAAAGCTGGGAGGTACTTATGTATTGCGGATTGAAGATACTGACCAGGCGCGGAATGTGCAAAACGCAGAAGAAAAGTTTCTGGAGAATTTTAAGTGGCTGGGATTAGACTGGGATGAAGGTCCTGGGGTAGGCGGAGAATTTGGCCCCTACAGCTGTATGGAACGTCTGGACATCTATCAGAAATACGTGGACCAACTGCTCGCTGAAGAGAAAGCCTATTCCTGCTATTGCACCGAGGAAGAGCTTGAAAAAGAACGTGAAGCGCTAGTTGCCAAGGGACAAATGCCGCGGTATATGGGACGATGCCGTCACCTCACAGAGGATCAAAAAGCAGCTTTTGAAGCGGAAGGCCGAAAAAAGACGGTTCGATTCCGTGTCCCGGAAGGTCAAATGATCACTTTTACCGACCACGTTCGCGGGAATGTACAGTTTGAATCGGACGGCATCGGTGATTATGTAATTGTCAAATCTGACGGAATCCCGACCTATAACTTTGCCGTCGCGGTTGACGATCATTTGATGAAAATTACGCATGTGATCCGCGGCGAAGAACACCTTTCCAACACACCGCGCCAAATATTGATTTACCAAGCTTTCGGCTGGGATGTTCCTGAATTTGCTCATGTATCTTTGATTCTGAATCAGAACGGGAAAAAGCTTTCCAAGCGTGATGAGTCGATTATTCAGTTTATCGAACAGTATCGGAATCTCGGTTATTTACCGGAAGCGATTCTCAATTTCCTCGCATTGTTGGGGTGGTCACCGGGCGGGGAGCAGGAGATTTTTTCCCTGGAAGAACTGATCCAGGCATTCTCGTTGGATCGGGTCTCCAAATCAGGGGCTGTTTTTGACACTGAGAAGCTGGCTTGGATGAATGGTTACTATATCAAGCAAGCCGATCCGGAACGGATTGTCGAATTGGCGATCCCACAGCTTCAGCAGGCGGGATTGATTGGAGAGACCTTTGATCGCCAGTGGGTGACCGCGTTAGTGTCTTTGCATAAAGAGAAAATGGCTTATGTAGCGGAGTTGCTCGAATTGGCAAAGCAGTTCTTTGAGGAAGAAGTGGCCTACGAAGGGGAAGCGGCTGACGTGCTGAAAGAGCAGCAGGTCCCGGTTGTGGTGGCCGCTTTTCTGGAAAAAGCGAAACAACTTCCCGACTGGAATGCGAACGCGATTCAGGCGGCCCTTAAGGAAATCCAGAAAGAAACAGGTTATAAGGGACGCCCGTTGTTCATGACGGTCCGGGTTGCAGCAACCGGACAAGCCCACGGGCCCGATTTAAACCGGTCCCTGGAGCTTTTGGGCCGGGAACGGGTGATATCCCGCTTGCAAAGAATACTCGAGAAAGAGTAAGCTAATAGTAATTACAAAAAAGTGAAAGAGCACAGCAAGGACCAGTAAGTGTGTGGAACGTGCCAGAGAGTCGTCATCGGGAATCCGGCTGAAAGTGGCGATCACGGAAAATGCGCTGAATGCCCCTTGCTTTCGCGGGAGGAAAAGCGGAATGCTGAGTAATGCCCGACGGAAGCCTCCGTTACAAGGCTTTGAGTGACCCGCATCCCAGGAGTTTAGGAACGATCCGGATTCCCCATAAGTGGTTATCGGGGTCCCCGCAACATGGCGAGACTTGTGCTTTAGCATTTAGCGAGACCTTGCGCGGCATTGCCGCGGTTCCCGTTGTTTGCTGCTTTGTCACATCACTTTGTGGGGTGATTTACTTTACTTTAATGGGCGATGCGTGGGTAAACAGAGTGGAACCGCGGATACAAACCGCCTCTGGTCAACAGGGGCGGTTTTTTGTTTTAAAGATTTTATTGGGGCCCCATCAAAGTACTCGGAATAAGCTGCAAAGGCTCACGTCACTTTGATGGGTGATTTTGGGGGGGAATCTTATGTTTTCATTGATGAAGGAGGATATCAGGGCGGTTTTTGATCGAGACCCTGCTGCAAGAAGCACGTTTGAAGTGGTATTGACCTATTCCGGTTTGCACGCGTTATGGGCGTACCGGATTGCGCATGCTTTTTACAAGAGAAACTATTTTACGCTTGCCCGGTTTATTTCTCAGTTAGCCCGCTTTTTTACCGGAATTGAGATCCACCCCGGGGCAACCATCGGCCGCCGTCTGTTTATCGACCATGGCGCCGGTGTAGTGATTGGGGAGACGGCTGAAATCGGGGACGACGTAACAATCTATCAAGGAGTTACACTTGGAGGAACCGGGAAAGAAAAAGGGAAACGACATCCGACGATCGGAAACCGGGTATTGATTGCCAGCGGGGCGAAAGTACTCGGTTCGATCACAGTGGGAGACAATTCAAAGATCGGAGCGGGGTCGGTTGTACTCAAACCCGTTCCGCCGAATTCGACAGTTGTCGGAGTCCCGGGTCGTGTGGTGATTCAAGACGGACGAAGGCTTGCCGACGATCTGGATCAATGCAACCTGCCTGACCCGGTAATGGAGGCGATCAAGCAGATGCAAGAGGAAATCATTTCGTTGCGAAACGAACTGGAAGAACTGAAAAGTGGGGGCAAGTCGCATGACGATTCGAATTTACAATACTTTGACGCGTCAAAAGGAAGAGTTTAAACCGCAGGAACCGGGCAAGGTTCGCATGTATGTATGCGGACCCACCGTTTACAACTATTTTCACATTGGGAATGCAAGGCCTTTTTTAATCTTTGACGTGATCCGCCGTTATCTTCAATACCAAGGGTTTGAAGTTACGTACGTACAGAATTTCACGGATGTGGATGACAAAATCATCCGGGTGGCAAAGGAGCAAGGCGTTCATCCGCAAGTGGTGGCGGATCGGTTTGTGGAGGCCTATTTTCAGGATTCGGAATTGTTGGGGATTCGAAAAGCTGACGTTCATCCCCGCGTGACGGAACATATGCAGGAAATTCTTTCGATGATTGAAGAGTTGGTTGAAAAAGGGTATGCCTACGCGGTTGACGGGGATGTATATTTCAGCACCAACCAGTTCACTGAGTACGGCAAACTTTCCAAACAGCCGATTGAAGATCTGCTGGCGGGTGCCCGCATTGAAGTGTCCGAGAAAAAACGAAATCCTTTGGACTTCAGCTTGTGGAAAGCAGCCAAACCGGGGGAAGTCAGCTGGCCGTCTCCGTGGGGGGAAGGGCGTCCCGGTTGGCACATCGAATGCTCGGCTATGAGCAAACGATATCTCGGAGATACACTGGATATTCACGCGGGCGGACATGACCTGATTTTTCCCCATCATGAAAATGAAATCGCACAATCGGAAGCTGCGAACGGAAAGCCATTTGCCCGCTACTGGATGCACAATGGGTATATTAATATCAACAATGAGAAGATGTCGAAGTCGCTGGGGAATTTTGTGCTGGTGCATGATTTGGTGCAGCAGTATGAGCCGCGGGTCATTCGGTTTTTTCTCTTGTCCGCACATTACCGCAACCCGATAAATTTCTCCAATGACCTGATCGAACAAGCGGCCATAGGGTTGGAACGTATCGATACTGCAATCTCCAATCTGAACCATTGGTTAACAGCGGCTGAAAAAGGGGATTCTGACAGCAAGGAACACAATCCTGCCTCCTTGCTCGCCAAGTTTATTGAGGCGATGAACGATGACTTCAACACCGCTGATGCAATCGCGGCGGTTTTTGAGCTTGTGCGGGAAGCGAATTCGCATTTGCACAGCGGGAACCCCGATTCAACCACTGTTGAAATGTACCGTGATGCTCTCGTCGAATTGTCGGATGTACTGGGGCTCGGTTCGAACCAACAGGAGGATGAACTGGCGGAGGAAGTGGAGCGTTTAATCGAGGAACGCTCTTTGGCTCGCAAAAATCGCGATTTCAAAAAAGCAGATGAAATTCGTGACCGTTTGGTAGCGATGGGAATTATTCTGGAAGACACACAGCAGGGAGTCCGATGGAAACGGAAGTGAAACGATGGAGGAAATGAGAACGGAATTGATTCGTCCTCCTCAGGAAATGCCCGCCTTGGCGCTTGCATATCTGGGCGATGCCGTTTGGGAGCTGTTCGTTCGTCAGCATTTGCTCGCCATGGGAGAATTAAGGCCGCACAGGCTGCAAAAAGCCTCTGTTCATTATGTGAAGGCAAAGTCGCAGGCCGATATTATCCATTTTCTGTCGAAGGATTTAACCGAAGAAGAAGCGGGTGTGGTCCGCAGAGGAAGGAATGCGAAATCCGGTACGGTGCCAAAAAACGCAGATGTGATTGACTACCGGCACAGTACAGGGTTTGAGAGTTTGCTGGGGTATCTGTTTTTGCGGGGCGATCACGACCGGTTGCGGGAACTGGCGGCCGCAGCAATCGAGTTCGTTGATTCGAAATTACGAAAGGGTGATCGAAATGAGAAAAACTGAACGGACAAAACCGCGGAGCAGAACAGCGGTTCGTGACAATACCCGCGGGGGGAAACGTGCAGTTCAACCGGAGCGCGGGAAACTGCGGAATCCGCAAAGAGAGGAGCAGACTCCTGCCGCCGATACGGGTGAGCAACTGGAGGGACGGCATCCTGTGCTTGAAGCACTCAAAAGCGGCCGGGAACTGAATAAAATCCTGATCGGCGAAGGGGTGGAAGGCGGTTCGGCAACCGAAATACTCGCCCGGGCGAAGGAACGTGGAATCGTTGTGCAGCGGGTTCCAAAAGCCAAAATAGATACGATCGCCGTTACCCGCAATCATCAAGGTGTAATCGCATATCTGGCTGCCAAAGATTACGTGGAACTGGATGTGATTCTGCAAGCTGCAGATAAATCGCCGCGTCCAGGCTTAATTGTGGTGCTTGACGAAATCGAAGATCCCCACAATTTGGGATCGATTATTCGTACTGCGGACGGGGTGGGTGCTCATGGTGTTGTGATCCCGAAACGCCGGGCGGTTCCTTTGACGGCTACTGTGGCAAAAGCCTCTGCCGGGGCTATCGAACATATCCCGGTCGCAAGGGTGACAAATATTTCGCAGACACTTGAAACTCTGAAAAAAGCCGGGTACTGGGTAATCGGAACGGACGTGGGTGCGAAGAACATGTATTATCAGGTGGATATGACCGGTCCGATTGTAATGGTAATCGGCAACGAAGGCAAGGGACTTGGCGAAGTGGTGAAAAAGAGATGTGACTATCTCGTGCGGCTCCCCATGATCGGCAAGGTCCAATCATTAAATGCGGGCGTTGCGGCGGGTGTATTGCTTTATGAAGCAGTGCACCAACGCGGTGTCAAAAAGTAAAAACTCCGACGGTTGCCAAAGCATGAGAGAGGTTTTAATCGTTGACGGGTACAACATTATCGGGGCATGGTCCCAATTGGCAGAGTCGAAAAAAGAGAGTCTCGAACTTGCCCGTGACCAGCTTGTGGGGATTTTAACAGAGTTTCAAAGCTTTACCGGAATGGAAGTAATCGTTGTCTTTGATGCGCACCTGGCTGCAGGCGCTCGCAAACAGTACCAATCCGGGAAAGTGCAAGTCTATTTTTCCAAGGAAGACGAGACTGCTGATGAGATGATCGAACGGTTTGTCCATGAGATGGAAAAAAGGACTTCCCATATCTATGTTGCAACTTCGGACCTTGTTGAGCAGCAGGTAACGTTTGGCGAGGGAGCCCTCCGCATATCGGCTCGGGAACTGGAGCAACGAGTGATCGAGGCTCGAAAATCAATCCGGAAAGAAGTCGATAAGCTGGAAAAGAAAAGAAATACTCTAGGTGATCAATTGAATGAGGAAGTCGCAGAAATATTCGAAAAATGGAGGAGAAAAGACATAGATTAACAATTGACCCCTTAAGATTACATAAAGTATAATTGGTTTATGTTTTTAGTGCTGCCGGGTCGGAGGGATAGGCTTTGTCATCTAATCTTTATGTGCAGGACATGGAAGTGGTTAAAGATCTTGATGAATTATCGGACGAGGACCTGGTTGAAGCGGTTAGGGAAGGCAACGACGAAGCGCTTGAGTATTTGATCAACAAATACAAGAATTTCGTGAAAGCGAAGGCCCGTTCCTATTTCTTGATCGGTGCGGATCGGGAAGATATAGTGCAAGAAGGCATGATTGGTCTCTACAAGTCGATACGGGATTATCGTGATGATAAACTAACTTCTTTTAAAGCATTCGCAGAACTTTGCATCACTCGTCAAATTATTACCGCGATTAAAACTGCCACTCGACAGAAACATATCCCCCTCAATTCCTATGTTTCTCTGGACAAGCCCATTTACGATGAAGATTCCGACCGTACCTTGCTGGATGTGATCTGCGGGTCGCGTGTGTCCGATCCTGAGGAATTGCTCATCAATCAGGAGGAGTTTGTTGACATAGAGCTAAAAATGGGGGAAATACTTAGCGATTTGGAGCGGAAAGTGTTAATGCTTTACTTGGATGGTCGTTCCTATCAAGAGATTGCGGTTGATCTGAAACGCCATGTAAAATCGATAGATAATGCCCTGCAAAGAGTGAAAAGAAAACTTGAGAGATACTTGGAAATCCGGGATGTCAATTAAGCCCGGGTTTTTCTTTAGTTGACATCGGATACCTCATATGCTAAATTAATTTAGGTATCCATAGAAACGGAAACCAAAGTGGACAACAGCCCCATCATCTGTGGCTGTCACTTTGGGCGTGCCCGTTTTAATTTAAAAGAGTAGAAGTACCTGTGGGAGGTGTCATGATGCGTATAGCGGTAACGTTGGCTTGCACAGATTGCAAACAGCGCAACTATATTACAAAGAAAAATAAAAAGACGAACCCGGATCGCATCGAACTGAAGAAGTACTGTAAGTTCTGTAACCATCACACCCTTCATCGCGAAACTCGTTAAGGCTTTCGTGATCTGAAACGAGGGAAACCGTATGAAGAAGATGGCTGGAGTTTTCTCCTTCTTTCGAGAAGGTTGGGGAGAACTTAAAAGAGTTCGTTGGCCGAATCGCAAGGAATTGTTGTCGTATACAGCGGTTGTGCTTACAACTTGCGTGATTATGGCGATTGTGATTTTCCTGTTCGATCTTGGGGTCAGCGAATTGCTGCAATTATTGGGTTTGGGTCGATAGGCAACTATATGATTAGGGGGGAAGGGCAACCGCCCTCAACTGAATGGAAAACATGGAAAAGCATTGGTATGTGGTTCATACCTATTCCGGTTATGAGAACAAAGTAAAAACGAATCTGGAAAAACGCGTTCAGTCAATGGAGATGCAAGACAAGATTTTCCGGGTCCTGGTTCCGATGGAAGAGGAGATGGAAGTTAAAAACGGGAAGAAAAAAGCTGTTATGCGAAAAGTCTTTCCGGGTTATGTGCTTGTCGAGATGATCATGACGGACGATTCTTGGTATGTTGTCCGTAATACGCCTGGGGTAACCGGGTTTGTGGGATCAGCCGGATCCGGTTCTAAGCCGACTCCTCTCATGCCTCATGAGGTTCGAGCCATTTTGCGGCAAATGGGCGTGGATGAAACAAAAGCCAAGATCGATTTCTCCCTGAAAGAAGCGGTTCGCGTAGTTGAGGGGCCGTTCGCCAATTTTGTGGGCAGCGTGGAAGAAATACATCCAGATAAACAGAAGCTTAAAGTTCTTGTCTCCATGTTTGGCCGTGAAACCCCGCTCGAACTTGATTTTTCGCAAGTAGAGAAGTTATAATAGTGCCTGTTTGACGTGGGAGGGCTTTGGCCCGTCTGACCACATTATGAGAAGGAGGTGGATGTTGTGGCTAAGAAAGTAATCAAACTTGTGAAGCTTCAGATTCCTGCTGGTAAAGCCACCCCTGCACCGCCGGTTGGTCCGGCACTTGGTCAAGCTGGGGTTAACATCATGGGTTTCTGTAAGGAGTTTAATGCACGTACGGCAGATCAGGGTGGTTTGATCATTCCTGTTGTGATCACCGTGTATGAAGATCGTTCCTTCACTTTTGAAACAAAAACTCCTCCGGCAGCTGTTCTGCTCAAGAAAGCGGCTGGAATTGAAACTGCTTCCGGTGAACCGAACAAGAAAAAGGTTGCTAGACTGAAGCGTGCTAAGGTTCGCGAAATTGCAGAGACCAAGATGCCTGACCTGAACGCAGCGAGCGTTGAAGCTGCTATGCGCATGGTTGAAGGTACCGCTCGTTCCATGGGTATTGTTATCGAAGACTGATGAAATGGCACGCTGGGTGCCGTTGTCGATGGGTTGGATGAATCCAACCTTTATTCGTGGGAGGTCTCCAACCGTTATAACCACAAAGGAGGAAGCGTAAATGGCTAAGAATGGGAAGAAGTATGCAGAAGCTTCCAAGCTGATCGACAAAGACACTGTTTATGATGTGTCCGAAGCGGTAGCTTTGGTAAAGAAAGCTGCAAGCGCCAAGTTCGATGAAACTGTTGAAGTTGCAGTTCGTCTTGGTGTAGATGTGAAGAAAGCGGATCAACAACTACGCGGTGCGGTTGTATTGCCGCATGGTACCGGCAAAGTTCCGCGCGTGCTTGTTTTCGCTAAAGGTGAAAAGGCGAAAGAGGCGGAAGCTGCTGGTGCTGACTATGTAGGTGATGAGGATCTCATCAATAAGATCAACCAAGGTTGGTTTGACTTTGATGTTGTTGTGGCAACACCTGACATGATGGCATCCGTAGGTAAACTGGGTCGTGTTCTCGGTCCGAAGGGCTTAATGCCAAACCCGAAAACCGGTACAGTTACTTTCGATATCAAAAAAGCTGTCGATGAAATCAAGTCTGGTAAGATTGAATACCGTACCGACAAGGCTGGTAACATCCATGCTCCGATCGGGAAAGTATCATTCGACGAAGGAAAGCTGCTGGACAACTTCTATGTGTTGATCGACACACTGCAAAAAGCTAAGCCGGCTGCTGCGAAAGGTCAATACATCCGGAACATCACTGTGAGTTCCACGATGGGACCTGGCGTAAAGGTAAACTTGGCTAAGTTGACGCCGGAAGCTGGCAAGTAAGATTTCCCGTTTTGACATCTGGCCGTGAAAGTGGTATGATGTCAATCGTGTGATAACAACTGAAATTGACGAACCGTAGACAGCAGGCGTGCGCAAGCACTTAATGATACAGCCTGCCGAGGTTGTGAACGTGATAGATGTTTTACGCATGTTCCGAGTCCTCGTTTTGTCTGCGGGGGCTCTTTTAATTGTAACGGCATCAGCGCATCCATGCGCAAGCCAGGGAGGTGTAATGATGGGAATCCGTGAAGAAAAAGCGCAATTAGTGCAGGAAATCTCGCAGAAATTGCGTGACAGCAAGAGTACGATCGTAGCCGACTACCGTGGACTCACTGTCGCGGAAGTTACCGAGTTGCGGAAAACGCTTCGCGAAGCCGGCATCGAATTCAAAGTGTTGAAAAACACAATGACGCGCCGTGCTACCGCAGAATTGGGATTGACAGAGCTTGATGCGCATCTGACAGGTCCGACTGCAATTGCATTTTCTTATGAGGATGTAGTGGCACCGGCTAAAATCCTGAACGATTTTGCCAAGACGCACAAAGCGTTGGAAATCAAAGCGGGTGTGGTGGAAGGTCGTGTAGTGAGTCTTGACGAAGTCACTGCGTTGGCTACCTTGCCGTCCCGTGAAGGTCTTATCTCTATGTTCCTCAGCGTATTGCAAGCTCCGATGCGGAACTTCGCATACGCGGTTAAGCAAATCGCTGACCAAAAAGAACAAGCGTAACACCAAAATACTATTTACATTCCATTGGGGAGGTACAATCCATGTCGAAAGAGCAAATTATTGAAGCGATTAAAGGCATGTCCGTTCTTGAACTGAACGATCTTGTAAAAGCTATTGAAGAAGAATTTGGCGTAACTGCTGCAGCTCCGGTAGTTGTAGCTGGTGGAGCTGCTGGTGCAGGTGCCGCTGTTGAAGAGCAAACTGAATTTGACGTTATCCTTGCAAGCCCTGGTGCTTCCAAGATCAACGTTATCAAGGTAATCCGTGAAGTTACCGGTCTCGGCCTGAAGGAAGCTAAAGAAATTGCTGACAACGCTCCGAAGGCAATCAAAGAAAAGACTTCCAAAGAAGATGCCGAAGCGATCAAAGCTAAACTTGAAGAAGCTGGCGCTTCTGTTGAAATTAAGTAATGATCTTTTGAGAAAAGGGCTGTTCGAAAGAACGGCCCTTTTGTTTTTTCCAATTCGTTTCGTTATAATGGTAAAAGCTGAATTTGTGAAAGGATGATGGCGATTGGTTGACCATTATTTTTCCAATCAACCTGTGGTCGGCCATGACCTGCGTTTAATCCGCCAAAAATTACGCGGGTTCAACCTCGAGTTCTGGACGGATGCAGGGGTTTTTTCCAAGGGCGGAATCGATTTTGGGAGCGCGTTGTTGATAGAAACAATGGAAATTTCGGAAAAGGACCGGGTTTTGGATGTCGGCTGCGGTTACGGGCCGATTGGGATAACAGCGGCTAAACTGGCTGTCAATGGATCCGTACTCATGATTGACATCAATGAACGGGCAGTAGAACTTGCCCGAAAGAATCTGACTCAAAATGCGGTGCAAAATGCTGAAGTTCGTGTGAGCAACCTGTTCGAGCAGGTAGCAGAAAAGGATTTTGACCGTATTTTCACCAATCCGCCCATTCGTGCCGGCAAAGCTGTGGTTCATCAAATATTTGAAGAAGCCGGCAGGAGGCTGACTCCACGGGGCGAACTTTGGGTGGTCATTCAAAAGAAACAGGGTGCTCCGTCAGCACGAAAAAAACTGGAAGAATTGTTTGAAGATGTGCAAGATAAGGCGAAAGATGCAGGCTATCGTATTTTCTGCTGTAAAAAGCCGAAAAGTTTCGTATGACTTTTTCCTAAGTCAAGACTTGACAAATGAAAAGTTTTCTTTAACTACCGTTGACAAGCGTTTTTTGGTATGGTATCGTAAGAAAATGCGTAAAGACATTATGTGTATAGATTGGTTACATATGAATATTTCGCATAATTTTTGGTCAAAAGGAATAGAGTAACCATTTCTGTGCTTTTGAAGCTCGAATCTATCTTATATCATCCCGATACTCCGTGTCGGGAGGTATGTTTTTTATTCGGGCTTTTTCCTATCTGGAATACAATTATTAGGCGACCATAATGGTGAGGGGTGACAGTTTTGCAGGGACAACTTGTTCAGTATGGTCGGCGGCAACGTCGCACATACGCTCGGATCAAAGAAGTGATGGAGCTGCCAAACCTTATTGAGATCCAGCAGAAATCGTATCAATGGTTCCTGGATGAAGGATTGAAGGAGATGTTCCAAGAAATATCTCCTATTCAGGATTTCACAGGGAATTTAGTGCTGGAGTTCATTGATTACAGCTTGGGGGAGCCCAAGTACGATGTGGAAGAATCAAAAGAGCGCGATGTAACATTTGCGGCTCCTTTGCGAGTCAAAGTCCGTCTGATTAATCGCGAAACGGGCGAAGTAAAAGAACAGGAAGTCTTCATGGGGGATTTCCCGCTGATGACCGAAACGGGAACCTTCATTATTAATGGTGCCGAACGCGTTATTGTCAGCCAGTTGGTTCGTTCTCCAAGCGTGTACTTCAATACGAAAACTGACAAGAACGGCAAAAAAGCCTACACTGCAACTGTGATTCCCAATCGCGGCGCCTGGCTCGAATTGGAGACAGACGCTAAAGATATTGTGTATGTTCGGATTGACCGCACAAGAAAGATTCCGGTGACGGTTCTTTTGCGCGCACTAGGCTTTTCTACCGATGCAGAGATTATCGATCTGCTCGGTGAAAGCGATTATCTCCGCAACACATTGGATAAAGACAATACGGATTCCGCAGAAAAAGCATTGTTGGAAATCTATGAACGTCTTCGTCCCGGGGAACCTCCTACACTGGAGAATGCCCGCAGCCTTTTGATCTCCCGCTTCTTTGACCCGAAGCGTTACGATCTGGCCAATGTGGGTCGATATAAGATTAACAAGAAGCTTCATATCAAAAACCGGTTGTTGAATCAGCGTCTTGCCGAGGCGTTGGTTGATCGCAATACGGGTGAGGTAATTGCGGAAGCGGGTCAAATCATAGATCGCCGTTTGCTTGACCGGATTTTGCCCGTGCTTGAAGAATCGGTTAACTTTGTCGAATACAAATCGACTTCCGGCGTTGTAGCCGAAGAGGAAATCCTTCTTCAAGAGGTAAAGATCTATTCTCCTTATGAGGAAGGAAAAGTAATTAAGGTCATCGGCAATGCGGGTGTTGATAAAAACACTAAGCATATTACCGCATCCGATATCATCGCGTCGATTTCCTACTTTATGAATCTCCTGCATGGAGTAGGTTCTACGGATGACATTGACCATCTTGGAAACCGTCGTCTCCGTTCTGTTGGCGAATTGCTTCAGAACCAGTTCCGGATTGGGCTTTCCAGGATGGAGCGGGTAGTGCGAGAGCGGATGTCCATTCAGGATGCAAACGCAATTACTCCACAGGCATTGATCAACATTCGACCTGTGATTGCCGCAATTAAAGAGTTTTTTGGTTCCAGCCAGTTGTCTCAATTTATGGATCAAACCAACCCTCTGGCCGAATTGACCCATAAACGTCGTTTGTCCGCACTGGGGCCTGGTGGCTTGACTCGTGAACGGGCGGGCTTTGAAGTTCGTGACGTCCACCACTCCCACTATGGAAGAATGTGTCCGATCGAGACGCCGGAAGGACCGAACATCGGTTTGATCAACTCGTTATCTACCTATGCGAGGATCAATGAGTTCGGATTTATCGAGACTCCTTACCGCCGAGTTGACCCGGAGACCGGCCGAGTAACCAACACAATTCATTACCTTACAGCCGATGAAGAAGACAACTATGTAATCGGGCAAGCGAGCGTACGGTTGGATGAAGAAGGCAATATCCTGGACGACTCTGTAATTGTCCGATATAAAGAAGAGACTCTTATCGTGCCGCCGGATCGCGTTGATTATGTAGACGTTTCACCCAAACAGGTGGTATCCGTGGCTACAGCTTTGATTCCGTTCCTTGAGAACGACGACGCGAACCGGGCGTTGATGGGATCCAACATGCAGCGACAAGCGGTTCCTCTCTTGATTCCGAGTGCGCCTTTTGTCGGCACCGGTTTGGAACATAAATCAGCCAAGGATTCTGGCGCAGCTGTTGTGAGCAAGGTCGACGGTATCGTGGAACGGGTCGATGCCAGCGAAATCTGGATTCGGGAGCAGCAAGAGGTTGACCAGAAGGTTGTAAGAGGGAATCTGCACAAATACAAATTGCTGAAATTTTCCCGTTCTAATCAAGGCACCTGCATCAACCAGCGACCGATCGTAAGAAGTGGAGATGTCGTCAAGAAAGGCGATATTATCGCTGACGGACCGGCTACTGACCAAGGTGAAATGGCGATTGGGAAGAACGTGGTGGTTGCCTTCATGACATGGGAAGGGTACAACTACGAGGACGCGATTCTTCTGTCCGAGAAGCTTGTGAAGGAAGATGTCTATACCTCCATTCATATCGAGGAATATGAGGCGGAGGCGCGTGATACGAAGCTTGGGCCGGAAGAGATTACCCGTGATATTCCAAACGTGGGCGAAGATGCCCTCAAGAATCTTGATGAGCGAGGAATTATCCGGATTGGTGCCGAGGTGAACGCGGGTGACATTTTGGTTGGTAAAGTGACTCCTAAAGGTGTGACGGAACTGACCGCCGAGGAACGCTTATTGCATGCGATCTTTGGTGAAAAAGCCCGCGAAGTGCGTGATACCTCCGTACGCGTTCCGAACGGCGGTGCGGGTATTATCGTTGACGTGAAAGTATTTACCCGTGAAAACGGAGACGAACTGCCTCCGGGTGTAAACCAGCTCGTTCGTGTTTACATTGCGCAAAAACGTAAGATTTCCGAAGGAGACAAGATGGCGGGGCGCCACGGTAACAAGGGTGTCGTTGCCCGGATTATGCCGGAAGAAGATATGCCGTTCCTTGAAGATGGTACCCCGGTCCAAGTCGTTCTGAATCCTTTGGGCGTTCCGTCCCGGATGAATATCGGTCAGGTGCTTGAAGTGCACTTGGGCATGGCGGCTCGTTCACTTGGTATTCATGTGGCTACGCCGGTGTTCGACGGTGCGTCGGAAGACGACGTGTTCAATACGCTGGAAGAAGCGGGCCTTGCGAGGGATGGCAAGCATGTGCTCTATGATGGCCGGACCGGTGAACCGTTTGAGAATCGGGTAACGGTTGGCGTGATGTATATGCTGAAACTGCACCACCTGGTGGACGACAAAATCCATGCTCGTTCCACAGGTCCGTACTCGCTTGTAACCCAGCAGCCGTTAGGCGGAAAAGCGCAATTTGGCGGACAGCGTTTCGGAGAGATGGAAGTGTGGGCGCTTGAAGCATATGGCGCAGCCTACACGTTACAAGAAATTCTTACGGTCAAGTCTGATGACGTTATTGGTCGTGTGAAGACATATGAAGCGATTGTGAAAGGTGAAAACGTCCCTGAACCGGGTGTTCCTGAGTCGTTTAAGGTCTTGATCAAAGAACTTCAATCCCTGGGTATGGATGTGAAGATCTTGTCGGAGGACGAACAGGAAATCGTTATGCGCGAAATAGACGATGACGATGATTCGGGAGAAAAGCTGAATCTGAACCTGGAAGCACGAGAAGTAAACGAAGATTAAGGGAGGTAAGGCCCTTTGTTAGACGTAAATAATTTCGAGTACATGAAAATCGGGTTGGCATCTCCTGAGAAAATTCGCTCCTGGTCCCATGGAGAAGTCAAGAAACCCGAGACCATCAACTATCGGACGTTGAAACCTGAAAAAGAAGGTCTCTTCTGTGAGAAGATTTTCGGACCAACCCGCGACTGGGAATGTCATTGCGGAAAATATAAGAGGGTTCGCTACAAGGGTGTTGTGTGTGACCGTTGCGGCGTTGAGGTAACCCGAGCAAAGGTACGTCGTGAGCGGATGGGGCACATTGAGCTTGCTGCCCCCGTCTCTCATATCTGGTTCTTCAAGGGAATACCGAGCCGTATGGGTCTGATTCTAGACATGTCTCCGCGGGCCTTGGAAGAAGTGATTTACTTCGCATCGTACGTGGTCACAGATCCCGGCGATACCCCTCTGGAGAAGAAGCAGCTTCTCTCTGAGAAGGAATTTCGTGCACATCGTGAAAAATACGGGTATGCATTTCAAGCGGGCATGGGTGCAGAAGCAATCAAAAAGCTTCTGCTTGACATCGACTTGG
Organism: Effusibacillus consociatus; assembly: GCF_042652925.1. Taxonomy (NCBI): domain Bacteria; kingdom Bacillati; phylum Bacillota; class Bacilli; order Caryophanales; family Alicyclobacillaceae; genus Effusibacillus; species Effusibacillus consociatus. Next base: position 76,421 of record NZ_JBHSHC010000006.1, on the reverse strand, counting down.
AAAAAGAAGTCGATCTGCTGAAAGAAGAGCTCAAAACTGCGCAGGGACAAAGACGCAACCGCGCTATTAAGCGTTTGGAAGTGCTTGAAGCTTTCCGGATGTCCGGAAACCATCCTGAGTGGATGATTCTGGATGTTCTGCCGGTAATTCCTCCTGAACTGCGCCCCATGGTTCAGCTTGATGGGGGACGGTTTGCTACTTCCGACCTGAATGATTTATACCGCCGGGTGATCAACCGGAACAACCGTTTGAAGCGGTTATTGGACCTCGGCGCCCCTGACATTATCGTTCAGAACGAAAAGCGGATGCTGCAGGAAGCGGTCGACGCCCTGATCGATAACGGTCGCCGCGGCCGCCCTGTCACAGGGCCGGGGAACCGTCCGCTCAAGTCGCTCTCCCATATGCTTAAAGGGAAGCAAGGACGTTTCCGGCAAAACCTGCTCGGGAAACGGGTCGACTATTCCGGTCGTTCCGTTATCGTGGTAGGTCCGCATTTGAGGATGTACCAGTGTGGTCTTCCGAAAGAAATGGCGCTGGAGTTGTTTAAGCCGTTTGTGATGAAGGAACTGGTTGCAAAAGGGCTTGCCCATAACATTAAGTCCGCAAAACGCAAAGTGGAACGAGTATCCCCTGAAGTATGGGATGTTCTTGAAGAAGTGATTCGCGAGCATCCTGTCCTGTTAAACCGTGCTCCTACCTTGCACCGTTTAGGCATCCAGGCATTCGAGCCGGTTCTCGTGGAAGGTCGGGCAATCAAATTGCATCCGCTGGTATGTACTGCGTACAATGCCGATTTTGACGGAGACCAAATGGCGGTTCACGTTCCCCTGTCTGCGGAAGCTCAGGCGGAAGCCCGTTTGTTGATGCTGGCTGCTCATAACATTCTGAATCCGAAGGACGGAAAGCCGGTCGTTACGCCTACTCAGGATATGGTTTTGGGATCTTATTATCTCACGGTCGACCGACCGGGCAACGAAGGAGAAGGGCGAATTTTTGCCACGCCGCATGAAGCGATTCTTGCTTATCAATCCGAGCGGTTAGGGCTTCATACCCGCGTTTGCATTCCGGTAAAATCGCTTGGCAAGACGACCTTTACGCCTGAGCAGGAACAGGGATTGTTGATCACCACAATCGGAAAGATCATCTTTAATGAGATCTTCCCAAAAGATTTTCCGTACATCAATGTCGGCGATAAGAAGAATCTGCTGACGGGTGTGCCTGATGAATTTTTCATCCTGGAAAAGGGTGCTGACGTCAGGGCTCGTGTACAGGAGCTTCCCGTACAGAATGCAGTCGTTAAAGGATTCCTTGGAACGATTATTTCTGAGGTATTCAACCGGTACGGTACCACTCAAACGGCTGAAATTCTCGATAAAATCAAAGCGCTCGGGTTCTCATACTCAACCAAAGCGGGAATTACAATTTCCGTTGCTGACATCACGGTGCCTGAAGCCAAGAAAGAGATTTTGTCCGAAGCGGAACAGAAGGTTGCAACAGTTACGAACCAATACCGTCGTGGATTGATTACGGATGACGAACGGTATGACAGGGTTATCACGATCTGGAGCAAGGCGAAAGATCAGATTACCGAAGTGCTGATGAAGTCGCTCAATCGCTTAAACCCGATCTATATGATGGCCAATTCCGGGGCTCGCGGTAACGTATCTCAGATTACCCAGCTGGCAGGGATGCGTGGTCTTATGGCCAACCCGTCCGGTCGAATCATCGAGCTGCCGATTAAATCCAACTTCCGTGAAGGTTTGACCGTATTGGAGTACTTTATTTCCACGCACGGTGCCCGTAAAGGTCTTGCCGACACGGCGCTCCGTACCGCGGACTCGGGTTATTTGACCCGACGGCTTGTTGACGTTGCGCAAGACGTAATTGTACGTCAAATTGATTGTGGCACCGACAAGGGGATTGTTGTCGATGAGATCCGTGACGGGAAAGAGATTATCGAAGATCTGTTTGACCGCATTAACGGTCGAATGGCGTTTGAGACGGTGAAACATCCGGAAACGGGTGAGGTTTTCGTTCGGAAAAATGAACTGATTACCGACGAAATTGCCCGTAAAATCATAGAAGCTGGAATTAGCAAAGTGCGTATCCGTTCTGTACTCTCCTGTCGTACGAAACACGGTGTTTGCATCAAATGTTACGGACGCAACCTTGCAACCGGTAAGATGGTTGAGATTGGTGAAGCCGTGGGTATTATTGCCGCTCAATCGATTGGTGAACCGGGTACCCAGTTGACAATGCGTACCTTCCACACCGGTGGTGTTGCGGGTGATGACATTACTCAAGGTTTGCCGCGAATCCAGGAGCTTTTCGAGGCCCGGAATCCGAAAGGGCAGGCCATCATCACCGAAATGGATGGGGAAGTAACCGATATCCGTGAGGTAAAGGATAAGCGGGAGATTGAAATTACAAGTGAAGCGGAAACGAAAGTTTATCCGGTTCCGTATGGCTCCCGAATTCGAGTGGTTGTCGGCCAGAAAGTGGAAGCTGGGGACGAATTGACCGAGGGTTCAGTTGATCCGAAAGACATGCTTAAAGTTAAGGGAATCCGCGGAGTTCAGAACTATCTTCTGCGTGAAGTGCAACGTGTTTATCGTTTGCAGGGTGTAGATATCAACGATAAGCATATTGAAGTTATGGTTCGCCAGATGCTTCGTAAGATTCGCGTACTTGAAAATGGGGATACCGAGCTGCTGCCGGGTACGTATGTTGACATTCATGAGTTCGAAGAAGCAAACTTGAAAGCGCTGCTCGAAGGTAATGAACCTGCGGTAGGCCGTCCTGCTTTGCTAGGTATTACGAAAGCATCACTGGAAACAGATTCCTTCCTGTCTGCCGCTTCGTTCCAGGAAACCACGAGGGTCCTCACGGAAGCTGCAATTAAAGGCAAGGTAGATCGCTTGCTCGGATTGAAGGAAAACGTGATTATCGGAAAATTGATTCCTGCCGGTACGGGAATGTCGCGTTATCGCAACATCAAACTGGAAGGCGAAGTGGAATTGGAAGTGGAATCTGCTGCAGGTGAAGATGCGGAAGTAGAGCGAGAAGTGGAAACGGTAGTTGAGTAAAGAAAAATCTCGGCGGGATAAGATCCCGCCGAGCATAAATTTCTTTTTTTAACATGCAGTGAATTTATTGACATGGTCAGTTTAGGCTGATAGAATGATTTAGTGTGCTCACAGTCCTTAACGCATTTTGTTCAAAAAGGGGGTTGTCGAATGCCATATGAGCGCATTCGTAGTGCCAAAAACGTTGCTATTGGCACGAATCAGACAACGAAGGCCCTGGAGCAATCTGCAGCGAGAGAAGTGTTTGTTGCGAAAGATGCGGACAAAAAGATCGTAGAACGGATTGTCCATCTATGTGAAGCCAAGAAGACTCCGGTTTTCTGGGTGGATTCCATGAAGCAACTTGGAAGGGTCTGTGGAATAGAAGTGGGAGCTGCTGCTGCAGCGATCCTGCAAGACTAACAGTTGAAATCGTTAGGCGGTTTCTCACGACCGTATCATTTCGGCTGTTATTTATTTGATTGTTGATGAACCACCAGGCTCTGTGGGCTTGAGAATGTGGAAGGGGGTGTAGATTGATGCCGACAATTAATCAGTTGGTTCGGAAAAGCCGTAAGGTAGTTGAGAAAAAGTCGACTGCTCCGGCTCTCCAAAAAGGCTACAACAGCTTTGAAAAGGAACAAACCGATCAATCGTCTCCTCAAAAACGCGGGGTATGTACCCGTGTTGGAACGATGACTCCGAAGAAACCTAACTCCGCTCTGCGTAAATATGCGCGTGTGCGTTTGACAAACGGAATCGAAGTAACAGCTTACATTCCGGGGATCGGTCACAACCTGCAAGAACACTCTGTGGTTCTTGTTCGTGGTGGTCGTGTGAAGGACCTTCCGGGTGTTCGCTATCATATCGTTCGCGGTGCGCTTGATACCGCTGGCGTGAAGGATCGCATGCAGGGTCGCTCGAAGTACGGTGCGAAGCGTCCGAAAGCTAAATCTTAATATTCTATCGTTTAAATCCGGTTCGAAAGGAGGGGAAGTTGATGCCGCGTAAAGGTCCAGTACCTCGTCGTGAAGTTCTTGCTGATCCTGTATATAACAACACAATGGTGTCCCGCCTGATCAATAAGATTATGGTAGACGGCAAGAAAGGTGTGGCTGAAAAGATCGTGTACGATGCTCTCGAAACCATTCGTGAGAAATCGGGCAAAGATCCGATGGAAGTATTTGAAGCTGCACTGAAAAATATCATGCCGGTTCTTGAGGTTAAAGCTCGCCGGGTGGGTGGTGCGAACTACCAGGTGCCGGTTGAAGTTCGTCCTGAGCGTCGAACAACTCTCGGTATCCGTTGGTTGGTCAACTACTCCCGTCAACGTGGGGAGAAGACCATGCAAGAAAAGCTTGCAAGCGAAATTCTCGATGCAGCCAACAACACAGGGGCTGCTGTTAAGAAACGTGAAGATACCCACAAGATGGCGGAGGCAAACAAAGCGTTTGCTCACTATCGTTGGTAGAACACGGTGGGCCGGTTAGGCCCTCTTCAGTACTTATACGCAGAAAGGAGGCAATCGAATGGCTCGTGAGTTTCCGTTAGAAAAAACTCGAAACATAGGGATCATGGCTCACATTGACGCAGGGAAAACAACTACCACGGAACGTATTCTGTTCTATACCGGACGGGTGCACAAGATCGGAGAAGTGCATGAGGGTGCAGCTACCATGGACTGGATGGTTCAGGAACAAGAGCGTGGTATCACGATTACCTCTGCGGCTACAACAGCTCAATGGAAAGGTCATCGAATCAATATCATTGACACACCGGGGCACGTGGACTTCACTGTTGAGGTGGAACGTTCTTTGCGGGTGCTTGACGGAGCGGTTGGTGTATTCTGTGCGAAGGGTGGCGTAGAGCCTCAATCCGAAACAGTATGGCGCCAGGCGGACAAGTATGGGGTTCCTCGTATTGCTTATGTGAACAAAATGGATATTATCGGTGCCGACTTCTATCGGGCTGTTAACCAAATGCGTGATCGCTTGAAAAAGAATGCAGTTCCCATTCAATTGCCAATCGGTGCCGAGGATCAATTCGTTGGCATGGTCGATCTCGTTGAGATGAAGGCGATCATCTACACTGACGACCTTGGCAAAGTTTCCGAAGCTCGTGATATTCCGGAAGAGATGAAGGATCAAGCGGAAGAATACCGCATGAAGCTTGTGGAAGCAGTTGCGGAGTTGGATGAAGAATTGATGATGAAGTACCTTGAAGGTGAAGAGTTGACATTGGAGGAAATCAAGGCAGCTCTTCGTAAGGGTACGATTAATGGTCAAATCGTTCCGGTTCTCTGTGGTTCTTCTTACAAGAACAAAGGTGTTCAACCTATGCTTGATGCAGTTGTCGACTACCTGCCGGCTCCTGTTGATGTTCCGGCAATTAAAGGTGTAACTGAAGACGGAACCGAAACGACTCGTCCATCCAGTGACAATGAACCTTTCGCTGCGCTTGCGTTTAAAATCATGACAGATCCTTACGTTGGTAAGCTGGCGTTCTTCCGGGTTTATTCCGGTGTGCTTAATTCCGGCTCCTACGTATTGAACTCTACAAAGAATAAGCGTGAACGTATCGGTCGTATTCTGCAGATGCATGCAAACCACCGTGAAGAAATTTCTACTGTATATGCCGGTGACATTGCAGCTGCCGTAGGTTTGAAAGACACCACTACGGGGGATACGCTCTGTGACGAAAAGAATGTTGTAATTCTTGAGTCCATGGAGTTTCCGGATCCGGTTATCTCGGTTGCTATCGAACCGAAAACGAAAGCTGACCAAGATAAAATGGGTCTTGCGCTTGCCAAGCTGGCGGAAGAAGATCCGACATTTAGAACTCATACGGATCAGGAAACCGGTCAAACGATTATTTCCGGTATGGGCGAATTGCACTTGGAAATCATTGTGGACCGTCTGCAGCGTGAGTTTAAAGTTGAAGCTAACGTAGGTAAACCGCAGGTTGCTTACAAAGAAACGATTAAGAGCAAGACCAAAGTTGAAGGCAAATTTGTCCGTCAGTCCGGCGGTAAAGGTCAATACGGTCATGTTTGGCTTGAAATTGAACCACTCGAGCGCGGACAAGGATACATCTTCGAAAACAAGATCGTTGGTGGTGTTGTTCCGAGAGAATACATCCCAGCTGTGGATGAAGGTGTGCAAGAAGCGATGGAAAATGGTGTCCTCGCGGGATATCCGCTAATCGATATGAAAGTTACCATTGTAGACGGTTCGTACCATGATGTCGACTCCTCGGAAATGGCATTTAAAATTGCCGGTTCTATGGCGTTGAAGGCGGGTACTTTAAAAGCCGATCCGGTATTGCTCGAGCCGATCATGAAGGTAGAAGTAACTGTGCCGGAAGAATACATGGGCGATATTATGGGGGATATCAACTCTCGTCGCGGACGTATTGAAGGTATGGAAGCTCTTGCTGGCGCTCAAGTTATCCGTGGCTATGTACCACTTTCCGAGATGTTTGGTTACGCAACCTCTATGCGCTCCCGTACCCAAGGTCGCGGGAACTATTCGATGGTATTTCATTCTTATGAAGAAGTTCCAAAGAACATCGCGCAAGAGATTATTACAAAAAACAAGGGTTAATGCCCTGAATTAAAGTGAGGAGTGAATCATAATGGCAAAAGCTAAATTTGAACGTAACAAGCCGCACGTTAACATTGGTACTATCGGTCACGTTGACCATGGTAAAACCACTTTGACTGCTGCAATCACCACCGTTCTTGCAAGCCGCGGTCAAGCACAAGCGATGGCTTACGATGCAATTGACAAAGCTCCGGAAGAGCGCGAGCGTGGTATTACCATCAACACCGCTCACGTTGAGTACGAAACTGCTAACCGTCACTATGCTCACGTTGACTGCCCGGGACACGCTGACTATGTGAAAAACATGATCACCGGTGCTGCTCAGATGGACGGCGCAATTCTCGTTGTATCCGCTGCTGACGGCCCAATGCCGCAAACTCGTGAACACATCCTGTTGTCCCGTCAGGTAGGCGTTCCATACATCGTTGTGTTCATGAACAAGTGTGACATGGTTGATGACGAAGAACTCTTGGATCTCGTAGAAATGGAAATTCGTGACCTTCTGTCCGAATACGAATTCCCTGGCGACGACATCCCGGTAATCCGCGGTTCGGCGAAAGAAGCTCTTGAGAACCCGAATGGCGAATGGGCTAAGAAAATCGACGAACTGATGGAAGCTGTTGACTCTTACATCCCGGAACCTACTCGTGAAACTGACAAGCCGTTCCTCATGCCTGTGGAAGACGTATTCACGATCACTGGTCGTGGTACTGTTGCAACTGGTCGTGTTGAGCGTGGAGCTCTCAAAGTGGGTGATGAAGTAGAAATCGTTGGTCTTGCTGAAGAAACTCGCAAGACTGTGGCGACCGGTATTGAAATGTTCCGGAAGCTGCTTGATTCCGCTCAAGCTGGTGACAACATCGGTGCTCTGCTCCGCGGTGTTGAACGTAAAGATATTGAGCGTGGTCAGGTTCTGGTTAAGCCGGGTTCTATTAAGCCACACACCAACTTCAAAGCTGAAGTTTACGTTTTGACCAAAGAAGAAGGTGGACGTCACACTCCGTTCTTTAACGGTTACCGTCCCCAATTCTACGTTCGTACTACCGACGTTACTGGCGTATGCACATTGCCTGCTGGAACCGAGATGGTTATGCCTGGCGACAACATCACCATGGACGTTGAGCTGATTTCCCCGATCGCTCTCGAAGAAGGTACTCGCTTCGCTATCCGCGAAGGCGGTCGTACTGTTGGTGCTGGTGTAGTGGTATCCATCACGAAGTAATTGAATTGAATCTAACCGGGTCGAGAGACCCGGTTTTTTATAGTTTTTGAATGTAAAATGCAAAGGGTATTCATCCGTGTCAGTCACTTTGTGGATGCCAAATTTTCTTTGAACTTGAAAATTCTTTTGTTTTTTGAGCTGCGCGATAAATACAAATCCAATATTTTTGCTCTTTATATAATATTTCTCGAAAAAAGCATTGTTTTTATCTAAATTTTTATGTATAATTTCGTATTGTTGGTCTTAGACTGCGATGATGCGAAAGGTTGCTGAAGCACCGTCATAAATGCCATATGCGGGGCCAATCAGGGGAATTTTCGCGGAGTATGTCCATGATATTGGGGCGATAAAGGAGGGAATTCATATGGCAAAGCAAAAAATCCGCATTCGCTTGAAGGCGTTCGACCATAAGGTGCTCGACACTTCCGCTGAGAAGATCGTTGACACAGCCAAGCGTTCCGGAGCTTCTGTATCAGGTCCGATCCCGCTTCCGACTGAGAAGCAAGTGATCACGATCCTGCGTGCGCCGCACAAATACAAAGATGCTCGTGAACAGTTTGAAATGCGGACTCACAAGCGTTTGATTGACATTGTCAATCCGACACCGCAGACTGTGGATGCGCTTATGCGTCTTGACCTGCCGTCTGGCGTAGACATCGAAATCAAATTGTAAGACAAGGTGGGATACACCCGGCCGAGTTGCTTTGTTTGCAGGACGAATCCTCTGTCCCTTCGCCTTTGGGGAGAATGATTCGAATATTAGGAGGTGGCAATATGAAAGGCATTTTGGGACGCAAGTTGGGTATGACCCAAGTCTTTACTGAAGATGGAAATGTTGTACCGGTAACGGTTATCGAAGCTGGTCCGTGTGTGGTTCTTCAAAAGAAAGAATTGCAAAATGACGGATATGAAGCCGTGCAAATCGGCTTTGCAGATAAAAAGCGTGCGAATAAGCCTGAAGCTGGTCATGCTTCGAAGGCAGGAACAACCCCGAAGCGTTATGTGCGAGAGTTCCGCGGAGTTGACCTGGCCCAATACGAAGTGGGTCAAGTATTGAAGGCGGATGTTTTCGCTGCTGGCGAAGTAGTGGACGTTGTCGGCGTTTCTAAGGGTAAAGGTTTTGCGGGTGCGATTAAGCGCCATAACCAAGCTCGTGGACCGATGGCACACGGTTCCCGTTACCATCGTGGACCCGGTTCTCTTGGTGCGATCAGCCCGAACCGCGTGTTCAAAGGTCAAACTCTTCCCGGTCGCATGGGTGGAGAGCGCGTAACGGTTCAGAACCTGGAAGTTGTTAAGGTGGACACCGACCGCAACTTGTTGTTGGTAAAAGGATCGGTTCCTGGTCCTAAAAATTCTTATGTAACCGTTAAGACGGCTGTTAAGTCGGGGAAATAATCTCGTAAGGAAAGGGGGAAATTTTCATGCCGAAAGTTCCTGTTTTGAACATGGAAGGTAAGCAAGTAGGAGAAATCGAACTGGCGGATTCCATTTTCGGAATTGAACCGAATCAGCATGTGCTGCACGAAGCGGTGGTTGCGCAATTGGCAAGTCTCCGTCGTGGTACGCACGATGTGAAGAACCGCTCGGAAGTAAGAGGCGGTGGCCGTAAACCGTGGCGTCAAAAAGGCACCGGTCGTGCTCGTCAGGGTTCCATTCGCGCTCCGCAATGGGTTGGTGGTGGTACCGTTTTTGGGCCGACTCCGCGTTCATACGCTTATAAGCTTCCGAAGAAAGTTCGCCGCTTGGCTCTGAAATCTGCGCTTTCTTCGAAGGTAAACGAGAATGCGATTATTGTGCTGGATTCCTTGAACTTTGATGCTCCAAAGACAAAGGAAATGGCTCGTGTCCTAACCAACGTGAACGCAGCTAAAAAAGCGCTGGTGGTGGGTTTGGACACAAATACCAATGCAGAACTCTCTGCTCGCAACATTCCGGGCGTGAAGTTCGTTAAGGCAACCGGCATTAGTGTATATGACCTGCTCAATCACGATTCCTTGGTAATCACCAAAGACGCGATTGCAAAAGTGGAGGAGGTGTTCGCGTAATGAAAAATCCACGTGATATCGTTAAGCGCCCAGTCATTACCGAGCGCTCCACGGAATTGATGGAAGACAACAAGTTCACTTTTGAAGTGGACCTGAAGGCTAACAAGACCGAAATCAAACAAGCAATTGAAGATATCTTCGGTGTCAAGGTTGCAAAGGTTAACACGGCTCGTGTTCCCGGTAAGCGGAAGCGTGTCGGACGTTATGTCGGCATGACATCTGAATGGAAAAAAGCCATTGTAACTTTGAGTGCTGATTCGAAGCCTTTCTCCTTCTTTGAAGGAGCACAATAGGGCCCATTAAAGTGACGTGAAGCTTCGAAGCCTATTCCGAGTACTTTAATGGGGACCCGGAAAAGCCAACCAGTACGGAATTAGAAAGCAAAGGAGGGTATTGCAGTGGGAATCAAAAAATATAAACCCACTTCTCCGGGACGTCGATTCATGTCCGTTTTGACGTTCGAAGAGATTACAACCGATAAACCCGAAAAATCTCTCCTTGAACCGCTCAAGAAAAATGCAGGTCGTAACAACCAAGGGAAAATTACGACTCGTCATCAAGGCGGCGGTCACAAGCGGCAGTATCGGGTTATTGACTTCAAGCGTAACAAAGACGGAATTCCGGGTCGCGTAGCAACGATTGAGTACGATCCGAACCGTTCCGCCAACATTGCTTTGATCAATTATGCTGATGGTGAGAAGCGCTATATCCTTGCACCGCTCGGTTTGAAAGTGGGCGACACCATCTTCTCCGGTGCTAATGCGGACATTAAGGTGGGGAATACGCTCCCGCTCATTAATATTCCCGTTGGTACTGTGATTCACAACATCGAATTGAAACCTGGCAAAGGCGGTCAATTGGCTCGTGCAGCGGGTGCGGAAGCGCAGCTTCTTGCCAAAGAAGGCGAATACTGCCATGTGCGCCTATCCTCCGGTGAAGTTCGACTGATCCGTGCGGAATGCCGTGCGACCATTGGTCAAGTGGGCAACCTCGACCACGAAAATGTCAACGTTGGTAAAGCTGGACGTTCTCGTTGGCTCGGCAAGCGCCCGACTGTTCGCGGGGTTGTAATGAACCCGAACGATCACCCGCATGGTGGTGGTGAAGGTCGTGCGCCGATCGGACGTAAGTCTCCGGTGTCCCCATGGGGTAAGCCGACCTTGGGCAAGAAGACTCGCAAGAAGAACAAGCCATCGAATAAGTATATTATTCGTTCTCGTAAAAAGTAAGCTGGTCTGAAGGGAGGTACCTCAATGGGTCGTTCGCTTAAAAAAGGGCCGTTTGTCGATGATCATTTGATGAAAAAGGTCGAGGCAATGAATGCTGCCGGCGACAAGAAAGTGATTAAGACTTGGTCACGTCGTTCCACCATTTTTCCGGAATTCGTAGGTCATACATTTGCGGTATATGATGGCCGCAAACATGTTCCTGTATATGTAACGGAAGACATGGTAGGCCATAAGCTCGGTGAGTTCGCGCCTACTCGTACGTATAAAGGTCACGCAGGTGACGAAAAAGCATCTCGCCGGTAATTGATGTCCGGATAGAGAGGAGGTCTCATGATGGAAGCCAAAGCTATAGCGCGTCATGTTCGCATCGCGCCGCGTAAAGTTCGTCTGGTTGTTGATCTGATTCGCGGTAAAAAAGTGGGTGAAGCAATCGCGATCTTGAAGCATACTCCAAAAGCAGCGTCTCCTGTTGTGGAAAAGGTTCTGAAGTCGGCGATTGCCAATGCGGATCATAACTATAACATGGATGTGGATAACCTGGTGGTCAGCCAGATTTTTGTGGACCAGGGACCGACGTTGAAGCGTTTCCGTCCGCGTGCACAAGGACGTGCTTCACGGATTCATAAGCGTACAAGCCATATTACTGTGGTAGTAAGCGAAAAGTAAGGAGGGATAACGAATGGGACAGAAGGTCAACCCAGTAGGTCTTCGGATCGGGGTCATTCGTGATTGGGAATCCAAGTGGTTCGCTAATAAAAAGGACTACACCGAACTCCTGCACGAAGACATTAAGATCCGTGACGCTATTTTCAATCGTTTGAAAGATGCTTCTGTGGCATCTGTTGAAATTGAACGGGCTGCAAACCGTGTGAATGTTAACATTCATACAGCGAAGCCGGGAATGGTAATCGGTAAGGGTGGTACTGAAGTCGATGCGCTTCGAAACCAACTCAGCAAGATGACCGGCAAACGCGTTCATATCAATATTACGGAAATCAAAGTTCCCGAACTGAATGCTCAGCTCGTGGCTGACAGCATTGCCCAGCAGTTGGAGCGCCGCGTGGCTTTCCGTCGTGCGATGAAGCAAGCCATTCAACGTACTATGCGTGCGGGAGCAAAAGGAATTAAAGTTCAGGTGGCAGGGCGTTTGGCAGGTGCCGAAATCGCTCGTACCGAAGGTTATTCGGAAGGTACTGTACCGCTTCACACTTTACGTGCAGATATCGATTATGCAACTGCTGAAGCGCACACCACTTATGGTCGTCTTGGTGTGAAAGTGTGGATCTATCGCGGTCAAGTGCTTCCGACTAGAGGCGGACGCAAAGCTGCTGCCGAAGAAGGGGGTAAATAAGCCATGTTGATGCCAAAGCGCACGAAACATCGCAAAACGCATCGTCCTGACTTAGCCGGTAAGTCCAAGGCTGGTAACCAGGTAACCTTTGGCGAATACGGTTTGCAAGCCCTCGAACCGGCATGGATCACAAACCGTCAAATTGAGGCCGCGCGTATTGCGATGACTCGTTACATTCGCCGTGGCGGTAAAGTTTGGATTAAAATTTTCCCGTCTACTCCTATTACAGCAAAGCCTGCTGAAACCCGAATGGGTGCCGGTAAAGGTTCTCCTGAAAAATGGGTAGCGGTCGTTAAGCCTGGACGCATTATGTTTGAACTTGCAGGGGTAAACGAAGAGATTGCCCGCGAAGCAATGCGCCTTGCAATGCACAAACTGCCGATTAAATGCAAGTTTGTAAAACGTGAAGAAGTGGGTGGTGAGGCAGATGAAAGCTAATGATCTTCGGGATTTGTCCACCGCGGAAATTGAGCATAAAGTGAACTCTTTGAAAGAGGAGCTTTTCAATCTGCGTTTCCAACTGGCTACAGGTCAATTGGAGAATCCGATGCGGATTCGCGAGGTTCGGAAAGACATTGCCCGCGCTAAAACCATCCTTAGAGAACGTGAACTCGGGATCGGGTAACCGCATACGGAAGGAGGATGACGATGAGCGTAGAGCGTAATTATCGCAAAGTCCGTGTAGGAAAAGTAGTTTCTGACAAAATGGATAAAACGATTGTTGTTGCTGTCGAACAGAACAAAAAGCACCCGTTGTACGGAAAAACAATTAAGGTGACTAAGAAGTTCAAGGCTCACGACGAAACCAACACCGCCAAGATCGGCGATATCGTGAAAATCATGGAAACCCGCCCCTTGTCCAAAGACAAGCGCTGGCGTTTGGTGGAAGTGGTTGAAAAGGCAGTAATACTGTAATCGGAAGGAGGTACTTCCATGATTCAACCGCAAACTCGACTTGTTGTAGCTGACAACTCCGGTGCGAAGGAAATTATGTGTTTCCGCGTTCTGGGTGGCTCTAACCGTCGTTCGGCCAATATCGGTGATATTATCGTCGCTTCTGTGAAGAGTGCAACACCCGGTGGCGTTGTCAAGAAGGGTGACGTTGTCAAAGCTGTTATTGTACGTTCGAAGCGCGGCGTTCGTCGCGATGACGGATCTTACATCCGTTTTGATGAAAATGCAGCTGTTATTATCAAAGAAGATAAAAGCCCGCGGGGCACCCGTATCTTCGGACCGGTTGCCCGTGAACTTCGTGAAAAAGATTTTATGAAAATCATCTCCCTGGCTCCGGAAGTTCTGTAAGAGCCAAAGATCGAATCACATCCGAGGAGGTGTGTTAGATGTCCAAACTGCACGTTCGTAAAGGCGATCAAGTAATGGTGATCGCAGGTAAAGATAAAGGCAAAAAGGGCAAGATCCTTGAGGCATATCCCTCTGAAGGCCGAGTATTGGTTGAAGGCGTGAATATTATTAAGCGCCACACTCGTCCGGATCAGGCGAATCCGCAGGGGGGAATCGTTGAGCGCGAAGCTCCGATTCACGCATCCAATGTGATGATTCTTGATCCCAAGAGCGGTGAACCGACTCGTATCGGAAAGAAAATCCTTACAGACGGTAAAAAAGTACGGTATGCTAAAAAATCTGGTGAAGTACTCGAGAAGTAACCAGGTGAAGAAAGGAGGTTTTTTCCTTGGCACGTATGGAAGAAAAGTTCAAAACTGACGTGGTTTCTGCACTGATGCAGAAATTCAACTATAAGAACGTGATGCAGGTTCCGAAGGTTGAAAAGATTGTTGTAAACGTTGGCCTCGGTGAAGCCATCCAGAACGCGAAAGCTTTGGATGCCACTGTGGAAGATATCCAACAAATTACCGGTCAAAAGCCGGTTGTAACTCGCGCGAAGAAATCGATCGCCGGTTTCAAGCTGCGTGAAGGTATGCCGATCGGCGTAAAAGTTACTCTTCGCGGCGAGCGGATGTATCATTTCATGGATAAACTGTTCAACGTCGCGCTTCCGCGCGTTCGTGACTTCCGTGGGGTTTCTCCGAAGGCTTTCGACGGACGCGGAAACTACACGCTTGGTCTGAAAGAACAGCTGATTTTCCCGGAAATTGATTATGATAAAATCGATAAGGTGCGCGGCATGGATATTGTATTCGTTACAACCGCGCAAACTGACGAAGAAGCTCGTGAACTTCTTGCTCAGCTCGGGATGCCGTTCCGTCAATCATAATCGCAGGATTTGAATTCAAAAAAACAGTGCTTCAAACAAATGGGAGGTTAGAAATCAATGGCTAAAAAGTCCATGATCGCCAAGTCCCAGCGGAAGCCAAAGTTTAGCACACGCGCTTATACGCGTTGCCGTATCTGCGGACGCCCGCATTCCGTATTGCGGAAATTCGGTATGTGCCGGATTTGTTTCCGCGAGCTTGCATATAAGGGACAATTGCCTGGCGTGAAGAAAGCCAGTTGGTAATCAGGAGCATAGGAAGGAGGTAGTCAGTTATGGTAATGACTGATCCGATTGCAGACATGCTTACCCGTATCCGCAACGCGAATATGGTGGGTCATGAGAAAGTGGAAATTCCGGGATCCAACATCAAGCGTCAGATTGCGGAAATCCTCAAGCGTGAAGGATTCATTCGGGATGCGGAATTTATCCCCGACAACAAACAAGGGGTTATCCGAATTTTTCTCAAGTACGGTCAAAATAACGAACGTGTAATTACTGGCGTGAAGCGTATTTCCAAGCCTGGTCTCCGGGTATACGCACAGCGCGAACAAATTCCTCGCGTTCTTGGTGGATTGGGCGTTGCGATCTTGTCCACTTCAAAAGGTGTTATGACCGATAAAGAAGCTCGCCGTTCTCAAGTTGGCGGCGAAGTGATTTGCTACGTTTGGTAATCTCGACGAGATCGGAGGTGTAACAAATGTCTCGTATTGGAAAGAAGCCGATCGCTGTTCCAAGCGGCGTTGAAGTGAAATATGATAACGGCTCTCTCACGGTTAAAGGTCCTAAAGGCAGCCTTTCCCGTGAATTGAATAAAGAGATGATTGTCAAAATCGAGGACAATCAAATCATTATCGATCGTCCATCCGACAATAAGCTGCATCGCAGCCTGCACGGCACTACTCGTTCTGTTGTGAACAACATGGTAGAAGGCGTAACCAAAGGATTTGAAAAGACTTTGGAACTCGTGGGTGTAGGATATCGTGCCGCTAAGGCTGGAAATAAAGTGACTCTGTCTCTTGGTTTCTCCCATCCGGTTGAAATCGTTCCGGAAGAAGGAATCGAGATTGATGTGCAAGGTACCAACAAGCTTGTGATCAAAGGGATCAACAAGGAGCAAGTTGGCGCTGTAGCTGCGAAAATCCGTTCTCTGCGTGAACCAGAGCCTTATAAAGGCAAAGGTATCAAGTACGATAACGAAGTCATTCGCCGTAAAGTCGGTAAGACCGGTAAGAAATAATACACTCGCAGCTTGAAGGGAGTGAATGGGAATGATCACTAAAGCTGACAAAAATACTGCGCGGAAACGTCGTCACGTTCGTGTTCGCAAGAAATTGTTCGGTACCGCCGAGCGTCCGCGTTTGAATGTTTTTCGTTCCAATCAGCATATCTACGCACAATTGATTGATGATACAAAAGGCGTAACGTTGGTTTCAGCTTCCACTGTAGACCCGGAATTAAAGGGCCAAGTGGAAAATGGAGGAAACGTGGAAGCCGCACAGAAGGTCGGCGAATTGGTAGCTAAGCGTGCGATTGAAAAAGGATACAAAGCAGTTGTTTTCGATCGCGGCGGATATCTCTATCATGGACGGGTTCAAGCACTGGCCGATGCTGCTCGTGAAGCGGGCCTGGAATTCTAAGTGCGAAGGAGGGAAACACATGCGTATTGATCCGAATCAACTCGAACTTTCGGAAAAAGTGGTTGCTATCAACCGCGTTGCGAAAGTTGTAAAAGGCGGTCGTCGTTTCAGCTTCTCGGCGCTCGTTATTGTAGGCGATGGAAACGGTCATGTAGGCGCGGGTCTCGGAAAAGCCGCTGAAGTGCCGGAGGCCATCCGTAAAGGAATCGAAGATGCAAAGAAAAACTTAATTTCCGTACCGGTTGTCGGAACTACGGTTCCACATGAAGTGATTGGTCACTTCGGTGCAGGTCGTGTATTGATCAAGCCCGCTTCTGAAGGTACTGGAGTTATCGCGGGCGGCCCTGCTCGTGCCGTATTGGAACTTGCAGGCGTAAAAGATATCGTAACCAAATCTCTTGGGTCTTCCAACGCAATGAACATGGTGAATGCAACGCTGGACGGTTTAAAGCGTCTTAAGCGTCCGGAAGAAGTTGCAAAACTTCGCGGTAAGACTGTTCAAGAGCTCTTAGGTTAAGGAGGGGAATACCGTGTCTAAAAAATTGGAAATTACCCTCAAGCGCAGTTTGATCGGTCGTTCGGAGGCGCAACGTTTAACGGTAGAAACTCTGGGTCTCCGTAAGATCCACCAAACTGTTGTGCAACCTGACAATGCTGCAATTCGAGGTATGGTTAACAAGGTCAGCCACCTCGTTGAAGTGAAAGAAATCTCGGAATAACGAGAACTGCAAGTTCAAGGAGGTGTTCGTATGAAACTGCATGAACTCAGTCCGGCTGCTGGAGCGAAGAAGACCCGGAAGCGCGTTGGTCGTGGAATCGGTTCTGGCTTAGGCAAGACTGCAGGTAGAGGACATAAAGGTCAAAACGCCCGCGCAGGCGGCGGCGTACGCCCCGGTTTTGAAGGCGGTCAAACTCCATTGTACCGTCGTCTTCCGAAGCGTGGTTTTACCAATGCTCCGTTCAAGAAGGAGATTACGGAAGTCAACATTTCCAAACTCAACGTTTTTGAGGCAGGGACTGTTGTAACTCCTGAGATGCTCCTCGAAGCCAAAGTCATCAAGAATATCAAGGACGGCGTTAAAATACTGGGTCAAGGGGACATCAACGTTGCTCTTACCGTTCAAGCTCACGGATTCTCCGCTTCTGCAATTGAGAAGATTGAAGCTGCTGGCGGTAAGGCCGAGGTGATCTAAATGTTCTCGACCCTAAAAAATATCTTTAAAGTTTCCGATTTGCGCCGGCGTGTGTTATTCACGCTGGCCATGTTGGCAGTATTCCGAATCGGTTCCTATATTCCGGTTCCGAACGTGAATGCCAAACTGTTTGATCCGAGTCAAAATGCGTTTCTAGGGATTTTGAACACGTTTTCCGGCGGTGCACTGCAAAACTTTTCAATCTTCGCCATGTCTATTACACCCTATATTACGGCTTCGATTATCGTGCAATTGCTCACGATGGACGTAATCCCCAAATTTGCGGAATGGGCAAAAGAAGGCGAACACGGCCGAAAAAAACTGGCTCAAATCACACGCTATTTGACAGTGGTTCTTGGTTTGATTCAGGCGGTTGGATTTTCACTCTCGTTTGATCGAATGGTTCCTGGATTGATTATCGATAAAGGATTTGCCACTTTTGCTTTGATTGCGATCACCTTAACCGCCGGGACCGCGTTTCTAATGTGGTTAGGGGAACAAATCACGGAAAAAGGAATTGGCAACGGAATTTCGTTAATCATTTTTGCCGGGATTATCGCTCAAGTACCCAGAGGGATAAACACAATCTATACCACATGGTTCTATACAAATCCGGACCGGTTGTTTTTGAATCTTGTTTATGTTGCACTTCTGTTGATCGCGATTGTGCTGGTAATTGTAGGAGTAATCTATGTTCAACAAGGTGTTCGCCGGATTCCAGTGCAGTATGCAAAGCGTATGGTTGGACGTAATTTGTATGGTGGTCAAACGACTCATATTCCCCTTAAAGTGAATGCGGCAGGTGTGATACCGGTCATTTTTGCAACATCGTTATTGATTTTTCCTTCGACAGTTGCGAGCTGGTTCCAGCCAAACGCTGTAGCGAATTGGATTGTCGCTCACTTTAGTCCAGGGCCGACAGCATGGTTATATATTACTCTTGAAGTGCTTTTGATCATCGGTTTTACGTACTTCTACACTGCGATACAAATTAATCCGGAACAGTTGGCGGATCAGATGAGGAAGAACGCCGGGTACATTCCGGGGGTTCGTCCAGGGAAGCCAACTGAGATGTTTATCGTCCGCGTCATGAATCGAATTACACTAGCAGGCGCTTTGTTCCTTGCGGCCGTGTCAGTGCTCCCGATCCTCTTTATGAACGTCGCGGCTTTGAATATGTACTTCGGCGGCACGTCGCTTCTGATCATCGTGAGTGTGGCGCTTGAGACGATGAAGCAACTGGAAAGCCAATTGCTGCAACGTCACTATAAAGGTTTCATTCGATAAAAAGAGAAGGTTCTTGAGGGAGGCGGGGGAACATGCAGGTCATCTTTATGGGATTGCCTGGTGCAGGCAAAGGAACTCAAGCAGAAAGAATTGTTGAGGAGTTTGGAATTCCTCACATCTCGACCGGAGATATTTTCCGCGCTGCAATGGCGGAAGGCACTCCGCTCGGGCTGAAAGCAAAGGAATATGTTGATAAGGGGCAACTCGTTCCCGACGATGTAACAATCGGCATCGTCCGTGAACGACTGAGTCTTCCTGATACGGAAAAAGGATTCCTGCTCGACGGTTTTCCGAGAACAGTTCCGCAAGCTGAAGCTTTGGAAAGAGCGCTTGCCGAGATGGGTCGCAGCATTGATGTTGTCATTCATCTGGACGTAAAGCGTGAATCCTTGCTTGAGCGCCTTACAGGACGCCGTATTTGCCGGTCATGCGGATCTGCGTATCATGTCATTTTCAACCCTCCAAAAGAAGAAGGGAAATGTGACAAGTGCGGCGGCGAACTGTATCAGCGTGCAGATGACTCTGTGGAAACAGTTGCAACCCGACTTGATGTAAACATCAAGCAGCAAGAACCATTACTTCATTTTTACGAGGCCAAAGGTCTACTTCGTACCGTTGACGGAGAAGCTGAGATTAATCAAGTGTTTGAACAGATATCAAGCATCCTTCGAGGTGTGGAATGATTGTCAGCAAGTCAAAGACCGAACTGGATATGATGCGAGAGGCCGGACGAATCGTGGCACTGACTCATCAGGAATTGGCCAAAGCCATTCGTCCTGGAATCACAACACAGGAATTGGATCAGATTGCGGAGGAATTTATCCGTAAACAAGGGGCTGTTCCTTCTTTTAAAGGATATCACGGTTTTCCCGCGTCCATCTGTGCATCTGTGAATGAGGAATTGGTCCATGGGATTCCGGGTTCCCGAGTGTTAAGAGAGGGAGATATCATCTCAATTGACATCGGTGTTGAGAAACATGGATTTCATGGTGACTCCGCTTGGACATATCCGGTAGGAACAATATCAGATGAGGCTGTTCGACTGCTTCGTGTTACTGAAGAGTCTTTGTTCAAAGGAATTGAGCAAACTCGGGAAGGAAATCGGCTCTCTGATATCGGCCACGCAATCCAAACACATGTTGAAGCTGCCGGATTTTCGGTCGTTCGCGATTATGTGGGGCACGGGATCGGCAGACAAATGCATGAGGATCCGCAGATTCCAAACTATGGTCCTCCTGGGAGAGGTCCGCGTTTAAAAGTCGGGATGACGCTCGCGATCGAGCCGATGGTCAATATAGGGACTTACCATTGCAAAACCTTGGCTGACAATTGGACCGTTGTAACAGCTGACGGATCGTTAGCCGCCCATTTCGAACACACGGTTGCGATTACGGAAAACGGCCCCGAAATTCTTACTCGTCTGTAGGTGGGGAAGATGTTGAACGAGTTGCCTGAACCCTTAATCGGTCAGATTGTGGAAGTGTTGAAAGGGCGAGAGACAGGTCAATACGCTATAATAATCGGTGTATTGAATGAACGTTTCGTGCTACTGGCTGACGGTGACAAACGAAAGTACGACCAACCCAAAAAAAAGAACCTGCAGCATATCCGATTTACAGGTGGCTTTGCAATGGAAGTTTTTACTAGCATCCAAGAATCAGGGCGCGTGACCAATTCGAAGTTGCGATTTTGCCTCAATCGATTTGAAAGTCAACAGAATCCGGATATCGTCTCTGAAAAGGGGAGTGAACATCATGGCGAAAGATGATGTGATTGAAGTCGAAGGTACTGTGATAGAACCTTTGCCAAATGCGATGTTTCGGGTTGAATTGGAGAATGGCCATAAAGTTCTTGCCCATGTCTCAGGAAAGATTCGAATGAATTATATTCGAATCCTGCCCGGCGACCGGGTCACGGTTGAATTATCACCATACGATTTAACGCGTGGCCGCATCACATATCGGTTCAAGTAACGACTTGCTTATACTTGTTGGGAAGTATAAGTTGCAGATGAAACAAGTATAAGTGCAACTAGGCATTCACCTGCGTCGGAGACTTGGTGAATACCAAGTTTTCTTTAAAGGAGGGATCACCGCGATGAAAGTACGGCCGTCAGTAAAGCCTATTTGCGAAAAGTGCAAGATCATCCGTCGTAAAGGGGCGGTCATGGTCATCTGCGAAAATCCGAAACACAAGCAGAAGCAAGGCTAATGAAATATTAATTGTAGGTAAGGGTCAGCAAGGAGAAATAGAGCGGCTGCCCCCTAGTCGGTGTGAGGGGGTTCTATTCGAACTCCAGGCTGTTTGAAATACATGTTATAAATAGTTTATAATCTAACTTTGAGATTTGAATTGGGAGGTGTAATAGAGGACATGGCACGTATTGCAGGTGTTGACTTGCCACGTGACAAGCGAGTTGAAGTCGCTTTGACCTATATCTTTGGTATTGGTCGTACCACGTCGAATCAAGTTCTTTCCGAAACCGGTATCAATCCTGATACTCGCGTTCGTGATCTTACAGAAGATGAAATCAGCAAATTGCGTGAAGCGATTGACAAAACCCTCAAGGTTGAAGGGGATCTTCGCCGCGAAATTGCTTTGAACATTAAGCGTTTGATCGAAATCGGTTCTTACCGTGGCGTTCGCCATCGGAAAGGTCTCCCGGTTCGCGGTCAGCGTACCAAGACCAATGCTCGTACCCGTAAGGGTCCGCGCCGGACAGTTGCCGGCAAGAAGAAATAACAAGGGGGGTAATTAGAACATGGCAAAAGCTGTGAAAGGCCGCGGTAAAGCTGCGACCCGTACCAAACGCCGTGATCGGAAAAATGTCGAATCCGGCATTGCTCATATTCGTTCCACGTTCAATAACACCATCGTGACCATTACCGACCCCGCCGGCAATGCAATTTCTTGGGCAAGTGCAGGTGGACTCGGTTTTAAAGGGTCTCGTAAATCCACTCCGTTTGCAGCTCAGATGGCAGCTGAATCTGCTGCACAAACTGCAATGGAGCACGGAATGAAATCGGTGGAAGTATTCGTTAAAGGACCTGGTGCCGGTCGTGAAGCGGCAATCCGTTCTTTGCAAGCTGCAGGCTTGGAAGTGGCAATGATTCGTGACGTCACTCCGATTCCGCACAATGGTTGCCGTCCGCCAAAGCGCCGCCGCGTATAACGTAACTTTTAGCTTATGTAGATTTGTTCGAAACTATACAGGAAAAAGTATAATCTCAACAGGAGGTGTCAACACTAGACATGGCAAGATACACAGGTGCCGTCTGTCGGTTGTGCCGACGTGAAGGCGTAAAATTGTATCTCAAAGGTGAGCGCTGCTACAGCGATAAGTGTGCTATCGATCGCCGTCCATATGCTCCAGGGCAACATGGTCAAGCGCGCAAGAAAGTGTCCGAATACGGACTTCAGCTTCGTGAAAAGCAAAAAGCACGTCGTGTTTACGGTGTACTTGAAAAACAATTCCGCAGCTACTACGAGGAAGCTGCACGCCGCAAAGGCATTACAGGTGAAACGTTGCTTCAGATTCTTGAAAGCCGTCTGGACAACGTGGTATACCGCCTTGGATTCGCTGCTTCCCGTCCGGAAGCTCGCCAACTCGTTCGTCATGGTCATTTCACTGTGAACGGCAAGCAGGTAGACATTCCGTCTTATCTGACCAAACCGGGAGATGTGATTGCATTCAATGAGAAGAGCATCGAATCTCCGCGCGTGAAAGAACTCGTTGAGTCTGCTGAAGGCAAAACGATTCTGGGATGGCTGGAGCGCGATTTGAATGCAAAATCCGGTCGTGTTGTGCGTGTCCCGGCTCGTGAAGAAATCGATATTCCGGTTGCGGAACAGATGATCGTTGAATTGTATTCGCGTTAATAGGTCTTTCCCCGTCAGATCTTTGATCTGTCGGGCTCGTCGTACCAGCTTGTATGAGTTGTCGAGAAGGAGGTTACTGCATGATCGAAATTGAAAAGCCGAAGATTGATGCGGTTGAAATCAGTTCCGATGGAACGTATGGGAAGTTTGTTGTGGAACCGTTAGAACGGGGATATGGGACAACACTGGGAAATTCGCTTCGCCGAATTCTTTTGTCATCCCTGCCAGGTGCTGCGGCCACTTCTGTCAAGATTGAAGGGGTACTCCATGAATTCTCGACCGTTCCGGGTGTAGTCGAAGATACAACTGAGATCATCCTTAATATCAAGCGGCTTTCTCTCAAAATTCACTCCGACGAAGAAAAAACGCTGGTGATCGAAGCGGAAGGGCCTAAAACTATCACAGCTGCTGATATTCAAGCAGATTCTGATGTGGAAGTTCTAAACCCTGATCTGCATATTGCCACGTTAGCTGACGGAGCGAAGTTCTACATGGAAATCAAAGCGAATCGCGGCCGCGGATATGTACCAGCTGATCGCAATAAGCGTGAGGATCTGGAAATTGGCGTGATTCCGATCGATTCCATCTTCACTCCGATCTCTCGAGTTAACTACAGTGTGGAGAATACCCGTGTCGGACAAGTAACCAACTACGACAAACTAACGCTCGAGCTTTGGGCCGACGGGAGCATTCGTCCAGATGAAGCGGTAAGTTTGGCCGCAAAAATTCTGACTGAACATTTGATGCTGTTCGTTGGATTAACGGATAAAGTGAAAGATACAGAGATCATGGTCGAGAAGGAAGACGATAAGAAAGAAAAAGTTCTTGAAATGACGATCGAAGAACTCGATCTTTCGGTTCGTTCCTACAACTGTCTCAAGCGTGCGGGCATCAATACCGTTCAGGAATTGTGCGCAAAGACCGAGGAAGAAATGATGAAAGTACGGAACCTGGGTCGCAAATCGCTTGAAGAAGTGCAAGAAAAACTTGCAGAACTTGGCCTGTCTCTCCGGGAAGAAGACTGACAGCAAAATATTTTAGGTAGCCCCGCTGAATGGGCGGCCGCATCGTGCGGCGACGAACATTGCGACGTCCATGTGGCATGTTCAACACATGTGCATGTTGCGCGTCGCAACGTGGGACGAATCATCAACAGAGGTTGCCCCGTAAAAAGCACCGCCCACTACACCCACTCAGGTGACAAGCACCTGAGTGGCGACCCGAATCAAGTGGGTATTCGGGGTAAAACTTCCTGTTTCAAAGGAGGGGAACGTAAAGTGGCATATCGCAAGTTGAACCGTCGGACGGGTGCGCGGAAAGCTCTTTTCCAAGACCTCGTTACCGATCTCTTCATCTATGAGCGCATCGAGACAACCGAAGCAAAAGCAAAAGAAATCCGTTCGCTCGCTGAAAAAATGATTACCCTGGCAAAACGCGGCGATCTGCATGCCCGCCGTCAAGTGGCTTCGTTTGTTCGTCCGGAAACGGCGAATGAATCCGGCCAGGATGCGGTTCAGAAGTTGTTTGCTGAGATTGCTCCTCGTTTTGCAGAACGCCAAGGTGGATATACTCGTATTCTGAAAGTCGGACCTCGTCGCGGGGACGGCGCTCCTATGGCAATTCTTGAACTCGTAGAGTAATCCGGGAAAAGGGAATGACAAATCGTCATTGCCCTTTTTTTCTGTGCCCACGAAAGACATCTGGGACCGGAATGGAACCAATAGAAAGTACTGCTGGAGGTAAGAGGTGTGCGGAATATAAAATTGACGGTTTCGTATGAGGGAACCGATTTTCACGGGTTCCAAGTACAGCCCGGATTGCGCACGGTTCAAGGAGAATTGGAACTCGCGCTTCAAAAACTAACGGGTGAGCCTGTACAAGTAATCGGGTCTGGCAGAACGGATGCCGGGGTCCACGCATGGGGGCAGATTGTCAATTTTCACACCGCCTCTCGAATTCCAACTGAAAAATGGGCAATCGCGCTAAACGTGAATTTGCCCCAGGATTTGGTAGTTCGCGCTGCGGAAGAAGTTCCGGAGTCTTTTCACGCAAGGTTTGACGCGGTGGGAAAAATTTACCGCTACCAGATTGACCGAGGAATGTTTCCGGATGTATTTGCTCGCCGCTATGCTTGGCATGTCCCTTATTTATTAGACATTGAGAAGATGCGAAAAGCCGCTGAGTATCTGGTTGGAGAACTCGATTTTACGAGTTTTTGCAATGCGGGAACACCACTTGAAGATAAGGTTCGGGAGATTCAGCAGGTCACCTTGGTCGAACGGGGAAATCTGCTTTCCATAACGGTTCAGGGATCCGGTTTTTTGTGGAATATGGTCCGTATTATTGCCGGCACGTTGACAGACGTCGGAAAGGGAAGAATTGACCCCGAACGTATTCCGGAGATGCTGCAGGCCCTTGATCGGACCAAGGCAGGTGTAACCGCTCCGGCACACGGATTGACTTTGATAGAAGTTCTCTATCCGCGTACATGAAGCAGCGTCCCCCCATCTAAAGTGCAAGTTAGTGACTGGTCACTTAGGTGCAATTTATACTCGAGGGCCGAAAGGCTCATTTCGCCCATATGGGTGAAAGTGACGATCAGCTTTGGGGCCGATGCCGAATACTTTATTCTTTACTTGACTTGCATTACAGGAATAGATAAAATAAATATTGTTGTTTAAACCCGCTAATCCCACTAGCCCCGGTTTAAACTGTGAAAAGTTAGGAGGAAATTCCATGCGTACGACTTACATGGCGAAACCAAACGCTGTGGAACGTAAATGGTACATCATCGACGCAGAAGGCAAGACAGTTGGTCGTTTGGCAACTGAGATTGCAACTATTCTGCGTGGTAAACATAAGCCTGAGTTCACTCCCTATGTGGACACCGGTGATTTTGTTATCGTAATCAATGCTGAAAAAGTAGTCTTTACCGGTAAAAAGCTGCAGTCTAAGATTTACCGCCGTCACTCCTTGTATCCGGGCGGTTTGAAGGAAACCACTGCTGCAGACATGCTCAAGAGCAAGCCGGAGCGCGTTTTATTCTCTGCAGTAAAAGGTATGCTTCCCAAGAACAGCCTAGGTGCAAAGATGCTCACCAAGCTTCGGGTATATGCTGGAACTGAGCATCCGCACAGTGCACAACAACCGATTCCTTGGGAATCAGTGAACTAATTTAAGAGGAGGTTGGCCCTGTGGCTCAAGTACAATATTGGGGTACCGGTCGTCGTAAGCATTCTGTTGCGCGCGTTCGTCTTGTACCGGGTGATGGCAAGATTGTAGTGAATCGTCGTGACATTAATGAGTATTTCGGTCTTGAGACTTTGAAGCTGATTGTGAAGCAACCGTTGCTTCTCACTGATATGCTTGGAAAATACGATGTACTCTGTAACGTACATGGTGGCGGTATTTCCGGTCAAGCCGGTGCAATCCGTCACGGTATTGCGCGTGCATTGTTGAAAGCGGACAGCGAGTTGCGTCCGGCTCTGAAGAAGGCTGGATTCCTGACTCGTGACCCACGCATGAAGGAGCGTAAGAAATACGGTCTTAAAGCTGCTCGTCGTGCGCCTCAGTTCTCCAAGCGTTAATCTCAACCCAAGTTTCCAAAGGACACCTTTACGGTGTCCTTTTTGCATGTAAGCTTTGTTCCCCCAGGACTTCGTGGGACAAAATCGGAATGGTTTGTTGCCTGCTTGTCATATATATCAGAGAAGTGGAGGCGGCAGACAAGGAGGAACAAAGCCATGCTTTTGACAAATGACTGGCGTAAAATATCTTTCGTGTCGGGATCTATAGCCATTTTGTTGTTTGTGGTTAACTTATTTATGGCAGATGTCCCGATTACAAAATTGTGGTCTTGGAGTGCTCCTTTATCCGGTTATACAATTGTCCTGGATCCCGGACACGGCGGTCCGGACGGGGGGGCTGTGGGAGTTGACGGAACGGTGGAGAAAACGGTTACTCTACCTGTTTCCAAATATCTGCGCGACTATCTCCAACAAGCGGGCGCGTATGTGATCATGACCCGAGAAGATGATCGGGATCTGGCCAATCCGGAAACGAAAGGGTACAGCAGGCGAAAAGCACAGGATCTCAAAGCTCGTCTCCTTCTGGTGAAAGAACACAAAGCGGATTTGTTTTTCTCGATCCATCTCAATTCAAATCCGGGCGGCGGACGGGGAGCACAAGTTTTTTATGACTCGGAGCTGGAAGAAAGCGAACGGCTGGCCAAAGCCATCCAGGGGCAATTTCAAAAGCAGTTGGACAGTAAACGGGATGTGGAACCACAAGAGGATCTTTACTTGTTAAGGAACTCTCATGTTCCGGCTGTATTGGCCGAGGTAGGATTTTTGTCCAATTCGCAAGAGCTGGCCCTGCTGAAACAGAAATCTTACCAAAAAAAGATCGCGTATTCCATATATGAAGGAATTCTTGAATATATAGCGTCAGCGGGAAACATTCGATAATCATTTGTAAGAAATGCAGGTAACAGGTAAAATGAAAATTATGAATGATGGAGGTGAGTCGGGTGATTACGGAACAGGCTGTTTTAGAAGCGTTGCGGAAAGTGGAAGACCCGGAGGTTCATCGCAGTATTGTAGAATTGGAGATGGTGAAAAGGATCGACATAAAAGGGGATCATGTTACGGTAGAAGTATTGCTTACCGTGGCCGGGTGCCCGTTAAGAAATAAAATTGATCAGGATGTTCGCGCTGCTCTTGCCTCGATACCGGGGATTGGTTCGTATGACGTCGTACTGGGTACAATGACAGAAGAAGAACGAAGCCGGTTCGCCGCGAAAGTGCGGGCTGGACAGGCTAACCCGTTGCAAATCGCAGGACAACCGGAGGTTCCGCCTTTGTTGCGGCCCGATACGAACACTGTATTTATCGCGGTCGCTTCCGGCAAAGGCGGTGTAGGGAAATCCACTGCCACGGCAAATTTGGCAGTGGCGTTATCCCGTCTAGGATATCGTGTAGGCGTAATCGATGCTGATATTTATGGTTTCAGTTTGCCAAATATATTCAATTTGGGCGATCGCAAGCCGACTCTGGTCGAGAATATGCTGATGCCGGTGCAGCAAGATGGTGTCAAGATCATGTCGATGGGCTTCTTTGTCCAAGAGAATGCGCCGGTCGTTTGGCGGGGGCCGATGTTGGGTAAGATGCTGCGTAACTTTTTTGCGGAAGCATTCTGGGGAGAACTTGATGTGATGCTGCTCGATCTTCCGCCAGGAACTGGTGACGTGGCGCTGGATGTTCATACTTTGCTTCCGAAAAGCAAAGAGATTATTGTGACTACCCCTCAGTCAAATGCAACGGAAGTCGCCGCAAGGGCGGGCACCATGGCATTGCGAACAAACCATGAAATTCTTGGTGTAATTGAAAATATGTCTTATTTTGAAGCAAACGGTGAAAGACACTATATTTTTGGCAAAGGCGGCGGGGAAAAACTCGCACGGGAATTGCGAACCGACCTGCTCGGGCAAATTCCGCTCGCTGTGGCAACTGCATCCGGAAGCGGGATTTTCCCAAGTGGTAGTGAACAAGCCCTGATTTTTGAATCGGTTGCAAAGGCGGTTGCCAAGAAAGCGGATCTCCGGAAATAAAGATACCCCCTGCCTGGGGGTCTTTCTTTATTCTTCTCCTTCTCCACCACCGCCTTCTCCTTCTTTACCGCCTTCTTTTCCCTCTTCCTTACCCTCTTTACCTTCCTTGCCTTCCTTCTTCTCTTTGCCTTCTTTTTTCTCCTCCATTTTGGATACGCCCGCACCGGATTGGATCGCTTGTTTGACGAGATCCATGAACATCAGCTTAAATTCCGGGTTTTGTAAGGAATCGGCCATGATTTTCATGGTCATTTGCCGATATTCGGGACTCTGCATCGTGGTTAAGATCATTTTCTGGTATTCGGGTGATTTCATGAGTGTGAGCATCGATTGTTGGTAGTCGGGGTCCTTCATCATCTGCTTTAACAGCGCTTCATGTTCTTTTTTCGATGCTTTCACCATCGAGGCAGCAAACTTTGGATCTTTCATCTGCTCTTCAAGAATTTTCTTTTGTGTTTTTTCATCACTTAATGTTTTCATTATTGCAGTTTGAACTTCCTGTTCCGATATGATCAACGAACTCTTGAATGAAGGTTCCTTCACAACATCCTTTAGAGTATCTTTTCCTTCCTTCGAATGAAGAACATCCAACGTCATGGCTTTCATTTGGTTATATTCAGGTTTTTGCTGTTCTCCGCCTTGTTTGCCTCCAGACGAACATGATGTGAGACTGCTCAAGAGGAAGGCAAGGGCCAATATGAAAATTAAACGGCTGCGGACTCGCATAGAAAGCCCTCCTTTCGGTGCTTGTACATAATATGTCTCGGAGGAGACTCTTGCATGCGAGACCGGCGCAACCAATCTATGGATGGGAAATATTAGACTGTTTTTTTCGCGGATTATTGTTTATGATGGTTTTGGTACGTTTGGAGGGGAGATTTGTTGAATGACTCTGAAAAGATTCGGATTTATGGTACTTACTACAGTGGCAGTGGGGATGTTGGTCGGAGTTCTGCATTCGCTCACCGATATTTTTGCAAATATCCGTTTGTTTTTTGGCTTTGAAGTCGGAGGTTTTGTATCTGCGACAGCATTGATGGGGTTCTGGGCTTATCTGACTCTCAACTTCATCGTCAAAGGGTTTCTTCCGCAGCGTCTCTGGCATTGGGTGCAGGCGTTTCTGATTCTTGTTGTTTATGTGGACATGATCTATCTCCGCTACATAACGGCAGGCCAGGGAACGGGATCGGTGTGGCCTTACGTCGGATTCGCTACCTGGCCGCTTGTTATAGCTTTGATTGTAGCTTATGTGAAATCGAAAGTTTCAGGGAAAAAGGCATTTATCCCCGCGGTGTTTTTCCTGTATGTGTTCACAACGATTGAATGGTATGTCGCGTTAAAATTTGGTTCCGCAACAGGAGAAACCGGTTTAACGATCATGATCGGTACCATCCTGCTGGCGTGCAACAGTTATTTAATTCTCTTGCTGGGCCGAATCATAAGGGAGTAACTACTCCGCTTTTGATCGCGTATTCGTACCGGCAATCAGTTCCGTAACTGTAACGAATTCATACCCTTTTTCGCGTAGGCCGTCAATGATGCGGGGGAGTGCTTCGACAGTTTGTTTGCATGAATCACTGGCATGCATCAATATAATATCGCCAGGGTGCGCTTTCGAAAGCACACGGTTCACAATGGTATCGACGCCGGGATTTTTCCAATCGAGCGAATCGGTATCCCATTGGATTGTGGTATACCCCATCGAATGGAGTTTCTCAAGTACACGCTTATTGAAGTCGCCGTTAGGCGTCCGAATCAGCTTGGTTTTGACTCCTGTCGTGTCGAAAATCGCTTCTTCCGCTTTTTTGACCTGATCGTGGATCCAGTCGTTGCTGTACTGTGAGAAATTTTTATGCAGATGGCCGTGCGAACCGATTTCAAACCCCATGGTTCGAATTCGTTTTGCAATTTCGGGGTGGGTGGAGGTCCATGGACCCGACAGGAAGAAGGTTGCTTTTTTTAAGCCCTTCTTTTCCAGCACATCAAGCACAGGTCCCGGTGTTTTCTCACCCCAAGAGATGTCAAACGTGAGAGCCACCACCTTTTGATCCGTCTGGACTTTGTAGATCGCTCCGGGGGAAGCAGTGGATGCGGTGGGTATCGAAATTAAATTCGAGGGGCCTACTTCTGCGTAGAGAACCCCGGCAAAAAGCAGCATAGCGATTGCGAGAATGGCAATTCGCTTGCCCTGCTTCCAATGAAATGACCAAATTACATTCATAAAATTACACCTCCGTCACTACACTGTCCATATCGGTACAAGTCTATGCAAGCGGGACGAGGTTATGCCTGAATGGGGCACACCAAGTTTTTAAGGAGGAACCATGAGATCTATTTCAGTTATCAAGGAAAACCGAGGCTACGTGTGGTTTGCATTCAGTTTGTTTGTCGTAGGGCTTTTGATTGGACTCGTCTTCTTTGAACCTCTTCATGGATTCTTGAAACAGTATCTCCGTCATCTCGAGCAAATTGCTGCGGAAGCAAAAGGCGACCATTTGGATTTGTCCCTGCTTTTGTTTAAAAATAATCTAACGGTTTCATTGGTCTTACTTGGATCCGGTGTGTTTCTGTCCATTCTGTCCATTCATTTACTTGTGATCAACGGGATGGTTGTCGGGTATGCACTTGCCCTGATGGGACAAATGGGCCAAGCCCCGGTGTGGGCTCTGATTCTGTTCGGCATCCTTCCGCATGGGGTATTGGAAATCCCGGCGTTTTTAATAGCCGGGGCGATGGGCATTAAATTGGGGTATATGTGGCTGCGGCCAATGGTGGGGAAAACGCGTTGGGAAAGCTTCCGTTACGCGTTTAAAGAGGCGCTGCTCGCGCTTCCGGTGATCGCTCTTCTTTTGGTTGCCGCGGCGGCTATTGAAGGGTTTGTAACACCGGTATTGTTAACGTGGTATATGAAATAGCCGATCCACATCAGATGTAGTAGATCGGAATCGAAAGAGCAATGAGCAGGAGGGACGCGTACACAAGAGACGGGTCCCTTTTTTCTGTATCCTCGTGTTGGGGGGCTTCCGGTTCCGCTTCCTCGTCAGATGTTGGGGTCAGAGGGCGAAACCGGAACCAGTTTTGAAAATACGCAAGAAACCCGAAAAAACGGGTGACATAGATCAGGCTTACACACAGGAGTGTTAGGCCCCAAAGGAACATTGAGTTTGAAAGATCGACAAAGAAGCGGCCAGGCAGAGGGTTTTTAAAAAGCCCTACGTAGACGGCCAGGATGGCAATCAGCATTGCGGATATCCAAATCGGACGGAGCCATTTTTTAGACATCATAAATGCTTTCCACCTCGTCTGCATCAAAGCGAACCATCTTGTTCTCCCCGTTTTTGCGGAAAGAGACCGCATATTCGTCAAGAGTGCGTCCGACAAGGCTTACTTCAGTAATCTGATATTCTTCTTTCAGTTTTTGCTCGATAACCCGCATGGAACCGGCTTCCGCATTCTCACCCATAATGAGTCGGATCGCTTGGAGCTGCGTCCACGATAAAAGCAGGTGTTCGTAGTCCTGCATGTCCATCATCCTTTCCTCAGCTTATTGTAGCGTGTTGCAGCTTCAGGATACAAGTCGGAAGGAATTCCCCGAAGAATACCGAAAAAGGTTAGTAGGGGGGAGCATGAAAAATGACCCGTTCAGTTCGGTTTTTGCAATTTGGAGATGTTCATTTGGGGACTGCGTTTCGAGGCAGTGGATTTTCGAAACAGGCAGCAGACCGGAGGGCGCATGAATTGCTGGCTACCTTTCGGAAAGCCTGTGAGTCCGCCCTGGAGCATGCAGTCGATTTCATATCGATTACAGGAGATCTGTTTGAAGGGATCTTCATAGACGATGGTCATCTGCAGGAAATCAAGGCAATGTTTAAAGAATTGGCGCCGTTGCCGATTCTGATTACGCCGGGAAACCATGATCCGCTTACAGTGGATTCCCCGTACAGGAGAGTCGATTGGGGAAGTCATGTACATATATACGGGCCGCAGGTGGAACGTGTGGAATTGATGGGAGGAATTTGCGGAGTTTGGGGATTTGGCTATCCATCGACCATCCAGAGAGAGAATCCGTACAGGAACCTGCGGTTGGCAGATTCCGAATCCATCGAGATTGTGATGATTCACGGGAGTGTCGATGCGCCTGAGGGAAGTCCCTATCTCCCGATTTCCCGTGCGGAAATCCGCCGTATCGGGGCTGACTACGCAGCCCTTGCTCACTATCATCAGAAAGAAATGATTTGGGAAGAAGCGGGGAGAATCCGGGCCGCCTATTCAGGCAGCCTGGAACCGCTTGGATTTGACGAGTTGGGAGAACACGGCGCGTTTCTGGTGGAAGCTGAAAAAGGCGGAGCACGCCTGACCTGGCTTCCATTGGCCAAGCGCTCGTATCAGATGCGCGAGATCGATGTAACCGGGTGTGAATCTGTACGAGAGATTACAAGCCGGGCGCGGGAAGCGATCCCGGCGGACGAATGGGAGCGAAATCTGATTCGAATTCGTTTGGTCGGTTCGTTGGATGCAGGAATCGATTTGGAGCATCTGAAGCGGGAATGGTCGGAGAGCGGATTTTGGATTCAGGTGGAAAATGACACCCGTTTGGATTATGACTTGGACAGCTATACGCCCGAGTCGATTCATGGGAGGTTTGTCAAGCTGATGCGGGAACGGATAGTGGCGGAGCCGGATGAACGCCGGAAGGAAGTGTTGGAGTTGGCACTGACCATCGGATTGGATGCGTTAACCTATGGAAGGGTGATCAACCGTTGAGAATTGACCGGTTGGAGATACACGGATTTGGCAAATATCAGAATTACACGCTCGATTTGAAAGATGGCCTGCAGGTGATTTACGGTCCGAATGAAGCGGGGAAAACCACCCTGCAGTCGTTTGTTCTTGCGATGTTATTCGGAATGAAAAAACCCGGTAAGAAACGGACAGTTTATACGGAAGAACACAGCCGGTACATGCCTTGGCAGGGCGAAGTTTACGGAGGAGTATTGGAATGTACGATCAATGGGCAGTCGTACCGGATAGAGCGCAGCTTTCTGAAAAATCGGGAAGATTGCAGAATCTATCTGGCCCATACGGGAGAAGACATTACCAATGAATTCCCCGAGGATGCTCGAAAAGAAAGATTGTTTCTGCAATCGCTTCTTGGAATTGACGAATTGATGTTCAAAAATTCGCTGTGTCTGGGAGAAGGTTTGCGAGCTGAATGGGACGAATGGCGAAGAGAGGCAGCCCCCAAATTGATCAGCGGGTCATTCTTGCAAACGGCTGACCAGGCATTGATTCAGAAAGCGGAAGCGGTTATTGCGCAAAAAATTGAGGAGATCGGAACGGAACGGGCGGAAAGCAAACCCTTGGGGCAGGCGGTGGCGAAGCAGCAGCAGATCAAACTGGCGATCGGGAAGGAAGAAGCGAACGAAGCAGCGGGCAAAGAGCTGTGTGAAGAATTGGAGCGTATACACGGAGAGTGTAAAGAGAAAGAAACAAGCCTCGCATTACGGAAAATAGAGCTGGCGGGCCATATCCATTCTCTTCTGAAGAACTTGGAGTTGGAAAAATCGCCTTCTGAAGCAGCAGCCACTTCTCTGAACGCGGAAGACTGTTCTTTCCCTGCGGATTTCTCACAGGAACAATTTCAGGAAATTCGGGGAACTCTATACCGAAGAGTTGAAAGCTGCCGTTCCCTTTTTCAAGAACGGGCCACTTTTGTCGAAAGACTGGAATCTCTTCGACCGGATCCGGACAGTATTGGGTTTGCCGCTCGGTATAAACAAATCGCTGAACCGGATCTCCAACGGATTGAAGAGTTGGATCAGAAACTGACTGATGACTTTCGTAACGAGCCGGTTAATCCAGAGGGGAACGAAGGCAAAGTGTCCGGCTGGAACTCCTCGCTCTTGCTAAGTGGAGTGGGAGCCATTCTGGCAGGTGGCTTTCTCACCCTGCTTGGCTATCGGGCAATCGGAATTGCGGCTGCAGCCGTCGGGATTGTGCTGTCGGTGGCAAGTCGCGTGGCCGGCCGGAATAAAATACGGAAGTATCAAATTCTGATCAAGCAGCAGCAGGAACAAAAGCAGGCGGAAATTGAGAAATGGGAAACGGAACTGATTGAATTGCTTAAGCGATTCGACGCGGATACCCCGCGGCAAGCCCGTGCCCGTTGGCAGCAGATTCTGCAAACTCGAGAACGTCTCTCGGGACTTGAACAACAGATGGAGTGGGTATCCAGTGAAGTTCGGAAAACGGAAGAACGTTTGCAAGCCGAATTGGCAACCGTCGAGCGCGTATTTCGGGAGTCAGGAATATTCGATGCCAACTACCAAGTGCACCTTGATGTTGATGCTGACGAATTAGAGCTGGCAGTCGAGGAATGGGAAACAAAAGCAAAGCAGCTGCTGCAGCAGATTGATTTCCTTCAAAGGATCTCAGGGATCCAGCAGGAGATCAGCCGCTGGCAGAAGCGACTGGAAGAATTGGACGTTGCCAATGATTTGATCCGCTTGCCGGATACCCCGTTGAATCCCCGGCAGTTGGAAGAAGAATTACGCTCTTTGGAGCAAGATGAACGGGTGTACCTGGCCGATTTTGCCAGGGTAAAAGAGCTGGAGGGTCGCCTGCAGTCGATTCGGCAGGGACGTGTAAATCTGGTTGCTTTAGGGCGGGAATTGGACTACTGGCGGGAGCAGGCTGCGAAGTGGTCTGCCGCCCGGGAAGCGTTGGAAACAACCAAAGCGGCATTTGAGGAAATTCGGATTGCTTTATATCGGGAACAAGCACCGAGGCTTGTGCAAAAAGTGTCCGGACTGGCCGAAATTTTTACGGGAGGACGATATTCCAACCTCCGGGTGGATGGACAATTGGACGTCCGGGTGACATCCCCCGATTCTGGATATACTTACGAAATGAGCGGGTTGTCGAAGGGGACAGCGGATCAGTTAAGCTTTGCGCTGGCGTTGGCTGTCGCCGAATCTGTGATTGAAGAGGGAGACCGTTTGCCGCTTTTGATTGACGAACCATTTTTGCATTATGACGATCAGCGTCTGGAAAAGACGATGCAGTATCTGCTTACCAAATCATCCCAACGGCAGATTCTCTTTTTTACGCATCGAACTTTGGATATGGCATTGCTTCGGCGGATCAGAGGTGACGGGCTCGTTGTTCATCATCTGTAAAGGAGCCGCATCCGGTTTTAACTAGTACCGGAATGGGGCGGAACCAAACGAACTGGGGGCAGAAACATGAAAAAAGCGGTTTCAATTATCGGAGTTCTGTCCGACTTGGGGCAGGGAAGGCGTGGAGTCGACATGGGGCCGTCGGCAATCCGGTACGCGAATTTGCATGATCGAATTTCCCAACTTGGCTATGAAGTGATTGAACTGGGGAATGTCGATTCCCCGACTCCGGAATCCCACCGGGTGGCCAATCAGAAACTGAAGTACCTGCCAGAAATCGTAACCGTGTCTAACGATGTGGCGCAAAAGGTGTCCGGAGAAATTGCATCCGGGCGTCTGCCGATCATTCTGGGCGGAGACCATTCCATTGCCATCGGAAGCGTGGCCGGTGCGGCGAAATCGGTTCCTCGTCTTGGAATTATCTGGTTTGACGCACATGGGGACATGAACACAGAGGAGACGACTCCATCCGGAAACATACACGGGATGCCGCTCGCGGTGGCACTTGGATTGGGGCATCCGGATCTCACCAATGTGGCAGGCTTTCAGCCGAAAGTACAGGCAAAAAATGTAGTGTTGGTAGGTGCCCGTTCGATTGATCCCCTGGAACGGTCGCTCATCAAGCAGGCAGGAATAACCGTATTTGACATGCATGAAATCGACAAGCGAGGAATGTCGGAAGTGATGGAGGAGGCCATCCGCATCGCCTCGGACGGCGTCGACGGAGTGCATTTGAGCTTGGACTTGGATGCGTTTGATCCGCGTGAGGCACCGGGTGTGGGGACCCCGGTTCTGGGAGGGGTCACCTACCGGGAGGGTCATCTCGCCATGGAAATGCTGGCGGATGCCAATATTTTGACCTCTATCGATGTGGTCGAGGTCAATCCAATCCTTGATGTGGAGAATCGTACGGCACGTGTCGCGGTGGATATGATCTGTTCTGTGCTGGGGCAAAAAGTGATATGAAACGGAATTCCGAGTAATTTTGTTGGAGAACAGTTTGTGGAAAGACTGCTAATCTTCTGGCAGTCTTTTTTTTTTTAAAAAAACGGTTGACGAATTCTACAGGGCGTAGTAAATTTAGAACAATGAAATACCATTAATTCTTACTGTATTACTTGGTTTTAATTTCTTCGGAAAAATCAGTAACCCCTGACAAAGGCCCGCAATATGTTATTAAAGACATTGAGAATGGATCCTTTCTCAGGGGAGCGGCCATCTTTTTTTTCAACGCTTTATAAGATTTCCTTATATCAACCATTTGAATAACTTATACAAGGGAGTGTAAGAGAACATGAACGATCAAAAACAATTTGTATTATCTCCTGAGAAAGTGCAAGAGTTAAACCAGGCAATGGAGGATTCCACTCCTCAAGAAATTCTTCGTTTTGCGCTTGAGACGATTGACAACATTGCATTCGCGTGCAGCTTCGGTTCAGAAGATGTGGCACTTGTCGATATGATTGTCAAGATTAAGCCCGAAACGAAGATTTTCTACCTGGATACGGATGTATTGTTCAAAGAAACTTATGAAGTGAGAGACCGCTTAGTGGAAAAATACAATCCGAACCTCATCCGTTACAGCCCGCTTCTCACTTTGGAAGAGCAAGCGGAAAAGCACGGAGATGCACTTTGGGCATCCGATCCGAATGCTTGCTGCAACATCCGTAAAGTGGAACCGTTAACTCGAGCGCTTTCCACCTTTAATGCGTGGATCACGGGAATTCGACGTGAGCAGGCGCCCACACGAGCGAATGCGGGGGTTATCGAAGTGGACCAGAAATTCGGACTCATTAAGTTTAACCCGCTTGCAAAGTGGACCAACAAGCAGGTTTGGGACTACATCCTGGAAAACAACGTGCCATACAATGTGCTGCATGATCAGGGGTACCCGAGTATCGGATGTACACACTGTACGCGACCTGTCAAGCCGGGCGAAGACCCGCGGGCTGGACGCTGGTCGAATTTTGAAAAAACGGAGTGCGGTCTGCATAAGTAACAGGGGTTTCCACACCCTTTGCACATTGGCGGATAGCACCGGGTCAAACTTTTGGAAGAGGGTGTGGACTGTATGGGATATGAAATAAGTCTGGGAGGATTTGTAGTTGGTCTGGTCGTGGGAATGACCGGCATGGGGGGAGCATTAATCATGACCCCCATGATGATCTTCCTGTTCGGAGTCTCCCCGGCAGTTGCGATTGGAACCGATCTGATTTATGCCTCCATCACCAAAATATTCGGTTCTTGGCAGCATTGGCGTCAGAAAACAATTGACTTTGTGGTTGTAAAATGGTTGTCAACCGGAAGTGTTCCCGGCGCTCTTTTGGGAGTCCTCACGATTCTGTACATGCAGAACGTGATGGATGCGAAGCAATTGAACAGTATGATCTTTAAGATTCTTGGCGTTACGTACCTATTGGTTGCCGTCGTAATGCTATGGAGGATATTCAGTAAAAAGAATCGAGTTCAACGTACGGAAGAGGTTGAAAGGCCGGCCAAGTCGAAATTGATTACACTGGGCCTGGTTGGAGGATTTATCGTCGGAATGACATCCGTTGGCAGCGGATCGTTGTTTGTGGCGATCTTGGCGATGATCTATCCGGTAGCGAGCGCGAAGCTGGTTGGGACTGATATTATGCAAGCTCTGCTGGTCAGCGGTGTTGCAGGAATTGCCCATTTGACGATCGGGAATGTGGATCTCAACCTGGTTTCCAAACTGCTGCTCGGGTCGATTCCCGGAATCTTGATCGGCAGCAAATTGACGACCAAATTGCCGGACATTGCTGTCAGAACCGCTTTGTTGGTAATGCTCGCATTATCCGGAATGAAATTTTTAGCTTAGGAGGAGTCTTGGGTGAAAGATTTGATCGCACCACATGGAGGAGTACTCATAGATCGAGTTTTAAGAGGATCTGAACGAGATGCAGAACTCGAAATAGCGAAATCATATAAACAAATTCGTTTGGACAATTGGGCGATTTCCGATCTTGAATTGATTGGAATCGGCGCTTTCTCCCCGTTGACCGGGTTTATGGGCCGGGATGATTATGAATCCGTGGTGGAAACCATGAGACTGAAAAGCGGCCACGTCTGGAGTCTTCCCATCACGCTGCCGGTCACGCGGGAGCAGGCTCAAACGATTGAGCTGGGGGAATCGGTGGCGCTGCTCGGACAGGATGACGTCATTTATGGAGTCATGGAAGTTCGAGAGAAGTTCTCTTACGATAAAGAGCGTGAAGCGGAGAAAGTATATCGTACAACCGACATTGAGCATCCGGGGGTAAAGAAATTGTATGAACGCCCTGATGTCTATGTTGCGGGGCCGATCTGGGTATTGAATCGGAAAGAACCTAAAGAGTTCAAGGAATTTTACCTCGATCCGGTGGCAACGCGTGCACTGTTCAGGGATAAAGGATGGCGTTCCGTGGTTGGGTTTCAAACTCGGAATCCTGTCCACCGGGCACATGAATACATTCAAAAATGTGCTCTTGAGATTGTAGACGGGTTGTTCCTCAATCCGTTGGTCGGTGAGACCAAATCGGATGACATCCCGGCCGATGTCAGAATGAGAAGCTATCAAGTATTGCTAAAGAATTATTATCCGGAGAATCGGGTTAAGCTTGCCGTTTTCCCGGCAGCTATGCGATATGCAGGACCGCGTGAAGCAGTGTTTCACGCGATGGTGCGGAAGAATTACGGATGCACCCACTTTATTGTCGGCCGCGACCACGCGGGAGTGGGCAGCTATTATGGCACGTACGATGCCCAATTGATTTTCCAAGAGTTTTCCTCCGAAGAGCTGGGAATCACGCCATTGTTCTTTGAGCACAGTTTCTATTGCACCGCATGCGGCAACATGGCTTCCCCAAAAACTTGTCCGCACGATGAATCCAAGCGGTTGACACTGTCCGGTACCAAGGTGCGGGAAAAACTGAGAAACGGTGAGATGCTCCCCGTTGAATTTACCCGACCGGAAGTGGCGGAAGTATTGATTGCAGGGTTAAGGGAAAAGCAGAAAGCGTAAAAACACGTTTGGAAGGGCACGCACGGTGAAGGATTGCGGGACACCGGTCGTGTCTTTTTGCTTTTTTGGGAAATAAAGGAGGGAAAAAGGAGTCGCTCGCGGAAATAGTATCTTTTGGTGAAACTTTTTTGGTTCTGGTTCGTATTACATTTTACGGGGCACTCCGGAGGATTTAGATGGATTTGTTGGAAGCAAAGATCGTAAAAAGAGCGCAAAAAGGCGATCGCATGGCATTTGCCGAGCTTGTGGAGTTATACAAAGACAAATTGTATAATTTGTGTTACCGCTTGATGGGCAATTCGCATGATGCGGAAGAGGTGGCGCAAGAAGCTTTTTTGCGCGCTTATGCCAATTTGAAAAGATTCGATTCCCGTCACAAGTTTGCCACCTGGCTTTTTCGCATTGCCACCAACTGCTGCATTGATCGGCTTCGCAAGAGAAAAGCATCCTATTCCCTGGATGCTCCGCTTGACGACGAGGATGGCGGCGACATGTATGGAATCCTTCC
The DNA here is from genome assembly GCF_042652925.1 of Effusibacillus consociatus. Taxonomy (NCBI): domain Bacteria; kingdom Bacillati; phylum Bacillota; class Bacilli; order Caryophanales; family Alicyclobacillaceae; genus Effusibacillus; species Effusibacillus consociatus. The sequence goes on along the minus strand of NZ_JBHSHC010000006.1, from coordinate 36,357 downwards.
CAGCAAGGATCCAATGTTGGAGGAGCGGGTGCTAACCAGGGAATCCCGGTTGGAACTGCAAGCTGCCATCGAGCAATTGCCGCCGTCTTATCGGGCTGTGATAGTATTAAAATACATTGAAGAGCTGTCCATGCAGGAAATCTCGGATGTGCTGTCTGTCCCGGTTTCAACGGTAAAAACCCGACTGCATCGAGGCAGGGAGGCACTGCGCACGTATATGACCCCATGAGAGGAGGTGCTGGTCAACATGGATTGCGGGGATGTAAAGAAGGCAATGCAATTGTTTCTGGATGACGAATTGGACCGGTCAAAACGAGAGCAGGTGGAAGCCCATATAGCAGGATGTGCGGAATGCCGCCAGCACTTTGTTGAATTGGGCTACATTGCGCAGAAGCTTTCCACTGCTGAATGGTTTAAGGCACCTGCCGATTTTACGGAAAATTTGATTGCGAAGATGGAGCGGGAACATCTGGCGAAAAGAAACTGGCGTGTTCCCGTGGTAAGGTGGACAGGTATTGCAGCTGCGGCTGCTTTTGTGTTTAGTTTAGGAGTATGGTGGTCGATACCTGACCAATTTTCCGTTTCGGCGAATCCCTCCGAAAGCTTGGTGATGAAGGATAACCGGGTGATCATAATTCCAAAAGGGCAGGAGTATAAAGGGAATCTGGTGATTCATAATGGAGACGTGATTGTTGAGGGGAAAGTCGACGGCGATATTGTGGCGTTGAACGGTCAGATTTATAAGCAGGCAGGCGCCGATATTTCCGGGAAAACAGAAGAAATAAACGAAACTTTTCACATAATGAAATACTATCTGAATCAGTTTTGGTCAACAATTCAAGAAGCTTTAAAATAATAGCAGAATTCGGAGCAGGGAAACCGAAACAATTATCGAATCTTATGGAAGAGGTAGGGAAACCCTACAACTGAATAGCTGCTAATGAGACAGTAGGTGGCAAGATTGCAGACTTTTCTTGACGTAATCGGCCAATTTAACATAGCGGATGCACTTGACATTCTGATCGTAGCCTTCGTTCTTTATCGGATGATTCTCTTAATTCGTGGTACCCGGGCGGTTCAGCTGTTGAAAGGGATTGTTGTGATCCTGATTATGACAGGAATCTCGAGTTACCTGAATTTAAGAGCGTTGAACTGGATTCTGGACAAGAGTTTAACAATCGGGTTATTTGCTATTCCGGTGGTATTTCAGCCAGAGCTTCGTAGAGCCCTTGAGCAATTGGGGCGGGGAGGTTTTTTTTCCCGTTCCTTTTCCTTATCGAAAACCCAAGAGGATGAACAAGACATACGCAGAATGATCAATGAGATTGCGAAAGCGACATCCGTGTTGTCAAAAAACAAGATCGGCGGTCTTATTGTCATTGAGCGTGAAACCGGTATTGCAGACATCATGGAAACTGGTGTGAAGATTGAAGCGATCGTCTCGTCCGAACTTCTGATCAATATATTTATTCCCAATACCCCTTTGCATGACGGCGCCGTAGTAATTCGCGGAAATCGGATCGTGACCGCGAATACATTTCTGCCTTTATCAGATGATCCCAATCTGGCTCAGGAGTTGGGCACCCGGCATCGGGCCGCGATTGGAATCACCGAAAATTCGGATGCCATTGGAATTGTTGTTTCGGAGGAAAAAGGCTTTGTATCATTGACTGTTAACGGAAAAATTGTACGGAACATTGACGACCAAACCCTGCGTCAAATGCTGACCAGCCACCTGATGCCCCAGAGAACAAGTGGTTTCTCATTCCTCGGGCGAAAGGCGGGGGAGGAGTAATGGACGCATTTCTAAGGAGCAACAATTTCGTTCGTCTAATCGCTTTTGTATTGTCTGTTATGTTATGGCTGGTTGTACGGGCCGGTCCCGATGCAGCGGACGCCCCGCCGCAGATTGACCGTGTTACCGAAACCATAACCGGAACGGTGGAAGTACTATTGAATAAGGAACGGGTATCACTGGTCGGTGAACCGCCCGAGGTCACACTTAAAATACATGGAGAGAGGTTATCGGTCTGGCAGGCGAAAATGCAGGCCAACAAGCTGAAATTCTTAGTTGACGCACGAAATTATGGGGAAGGAATCCATCAGCTGCCCGTACAAGTTCAAGGGCTTCCTCCGGGTGTCAGCCAAGATTCTCAATATGCGTCAATTCGATTGGAAGCGAATGTGCGGCAGGTTTTCAGAGTCGAACTGGTGGCGGAACGACTTGAGGACCCCACCAAATTGGCTGCCGTGCGAGCCGAACCGAATGAAGTAGCGGTTACCGGCCCGGCTTCCTTGGTTCAGCAAGTGCAAAAAGTACAAGCTCGTATTCCAGTACAAGCGTTCGACGCTCCTGGTGTCGAACAAACTGTGGTTGTCAATGCCGTAAATGACAAAGGAAAAACGCTCAATTTGTCGCTGGAGCCAAAGACTGTGGATCTCGTTTATCAACCGACAATTCAACGCAAGGAATTCCCAAAGCTCACGGCAGAGTTGAAAGGTCTTGCAAAGGGTTTGAAAGCAGTGCTTCCTCCAGAAGGTTTCACCGTAACGGTGGAAGGGTTGGCGGCAGATGTAGAAGCCATTCGACCGGAGGACATTAAGATTGTGGTCGACGTGACAGGGCTTGGGCCTGGGGATTACGTGCGCGAGGCTGCAATATCCGTTCCGGCAACTGTTAAGCTTGCAGAGAAAGCGCCTCTCCGGGTACCGGTAAAAATAACTCCAGAATAGGACAGTGAAAAACGCCCGAACGAATCCGGGCGTTTTCCCTATTGAACCTACCATCCCACAAATATGGAAAGCATCTGGAGATGATGCTGTTTCAAGTATATACCAGTGTTGTAACGAAACATCGACAAACGTGTAACAAGTATGTAACAAAAATAAAACGTACATCTCCAAAGGATATACGTCTCCCCAGTAACATCTCAGATTGTTAACCGGTAGCCAAATCCGGGTACCGCCTCAATCACATCGTGTCCAAGCACGGATTTAACCTTCTTGCGAAGCCGACTGATGCAAGCATCCACTGCGCGGGTTTCGATCTCCACATTATTGATGCCCCAGATTTTATCCAAGATCAGTTCGCGGGACAGGACTTTCCCTTTTTCGTCCAGAAGCAGCTGCAGGAGATGAAACTCCTTTTGAGTCAGAAACAATTCCTGTGACCCGATAAAGACCCGATGCTGATCAGATTCGAGCTGAATCACAATGTTCCGTTCCTTGACAGGGACGGGAGCATTCTCCTGTTGAGACACGGGATTTCCCAATCGGCGCAGAATCGCCTGAACCCGAGCCACCAGTTCCGCTACACTAAATGGTTTTACCACGTAGTCGTCTGCACCGGAATGAAAAGATGAAATCTTTTCAATGTCCGAGTTTTTGCCCGAAAGCATCATAATGGGAGCCTGGGTATATTGTCGAATAATCTGGACCAGATCAATGCCATTCGAGTCGGGGAGTTCGATATCAAGTATGATCAGAGACGGCTGTATGGTTTGAATAAGAGACGGTACCATTTCACCCGAGGTGGTGGAATAGACCTCGTAACCTGCGTTCTTGAGCACCATTTCAAGCAATCGCAAAATGGCGGGATCGTCATCTACGGAAAGAATTTTTGTGTTCACCAAGAACAATCACCTTCGAGTTGTAGTTCTGTTCTTAGTTATATTCTACATATAGATGAAAACCCCTTTTTTCTCCAGTTACGATTCAACACCCATCCAGTGATTGACCTTTTCGATCAGGATCAGATGGTCCATCAGCGGCTTTGGAATGTAGTCGTCGGCTCCCGAATTTTCTACGATCTGCGGGGCATTGTCCATCATTAACTGAGCCGAAGCGAGAATGATGGGGATGTCTTTTGATACCGGTTTGTCCTTAATCATGCGTGTAAGACTTAGCCCGTCTACCGGTTTGCCATTATATACACTTCGAGTTAAGGAGATGTCCATGATGATAAGGTCTACATTGCCGGAGCTTGTGAGATCCAGAATTTCGTCGACGCATTCACTGACAATCACGTTATGGTTTCCTAAACGAGTCAACACGATCTGAAGCAATTTGGCACTCAAGATGTCGTCTTCGACCAGGAGAATCGTTTTCACTTCATTTCCCCCCTGCACGTATTCCCGGGTTCGCAGCTTGGGCATGTAGGATCTTTGAGTGGTGGAGCTGCTCGCGAAAAATTCTCACGAGATGCAAATCGAGCTCCTGACTGATCCGAATGACTTCCGGATGCAACAAATCACCGTGTTTCATAGCGGTGTGCTCCAATTTTGTCCGAAGCTTTTCGATATGTGGTTGGACCGGCGTTTGTTTGCCCTCCAATACAAACACTCCCTCAGACTGTTTTCTCCCGAGATTTTCCCCTACCGACTATCTTAATGGAGTGTTGTAACAGAACGATGATAAGCGTGTAACAATCGTGTAACAACCTTGTTACAATGACAGAAAATTAGCCGCTATTTTCCGAACGATGATAAAAACTTTACGCGGTCTCCCATTGGCGGAATGTTTTCATCCACAAGAACAATTTCGAGCAGCGAAGGACCGGGCACAAGCAAATCCCGAACAAGCTCTTGTGAAAGGTCGTCATGTTTTTCGACTCGAGCTGATGGGATGCCCATTGCGGAGGCCATCGCGGCAATATTTACCGGCTGTTGTTCGAAGCGCGGATGAGATCTTTTGTACTGCAGGGTGTGTCCGTGATAGACCATCCCGAGACGAGAATTGTTCATCACCACAAACAAGACAGGAAGGTTGTATTCTTTGGCAGTAAGAATTTCCATCCCATGCATGAAAAAGCAGCCGTCACCTGTAATACAGGTAACCGGTCGGGAAGAGTCCGCCAGGGAAATGCCGATCGCCGAACCGATTGCGCTTCCCATAGCTCCGAAATGGACATTGATATCAAAGGCGCCACTTTGCGGGACCCGCATGTAGTGAATCACATAGGACATGAATTCCCCAATATCAATTGTGTATCGTGTGTCACTCGGCAAACTTTCCTGCAGAGTGTTGAGAACGTTTTGTGTGTTATACTCAATTCCGGTTCTTGGTTGCTTGGAAGTTGAGCTCAGGTGATAGGATTTACGCTGAAGTCCGGCTTCTTGAAGCTCTTTGATGAGGAATTGCAGGCTGAGGTTGGCATCGCCGAGAATAGGCAGATCCACGTTGTATTTTCGGTTAAATACACTGGGGTCATAATCAAGCTGCAGTACGAAACGACCGTTTGTCAGCTGTGGATTCCAGTTGCTGGTAGCCGTTTCCCCCAGACTTGATCCCACGATGAGAAGCATTCGATGATCTCCATCGTGCATGAGCCGGACAGCACTTTCTTGACCGGCAAACCCGTACACCCCACGAACAAGAGGGTGCGAATCCGGAAGCAATCCTTTCGCCTGAGGGGTGGTCACGATCGGCCACTGTAGAATCTCGGCTAATTCGAGCAGTTCCGGAACTGCCTGAGCGGCCCCCTGTCCGACGAAAACGACTCCGGTTTTGTATTCGATCAGTTTCGCAGCAGCCCGCTTAACCTGGAGAGGGTCGGGGATGATGGGCTGGCGCTGTGGAAAGGGAAGAATCTCCGGAGCGGGAATTTCCTTGAGTTGGATATCAAGCGGGACAGCGATATGTACAGGCCCGGGTATCCCCGATAAAGCGATGGAAACTGCAAACCGTACTTCTTGCAGCAAGTCTTTCTCCCCATCAATTGTAACACTGTATTTTGTCAAAGGCTGAAAGACTTTTTGCGAGTCAAATTCTTGGGATGCGTTTAATCCGACGGTGTTTGTTGGTACCGCCCCGGTGAGAAACAGTACAGGGAGCTGCTCGCGCATGGCATTTGCCGCACCGGTCAGCAAATTGGTGCTGCCGGGTCCGCTGCATCCGATACAGACCCCCAGACGTTTGGATGTCTTCGCATAAGCGGCGGCCATGTAGGCAGCGGCTCCTTCATGTTTGGTGATGACAGGTGTAAGGTGCGGCATATCGTACATCTCATCAAAAAAACCATTTACGGAACCGGCGGGAATTCCAAAAATACATTCCACCCCGCCGCTAGACAGAAATTCAAGTACGGCACGAACAGCTTTCATGTTCAATCACTCCTTTTACAAGGGTAATAGAAAGTAAAATCGGCTGCCGGAATTCAAAACGCTTTCCGCCCACATTTCTCCACCGTGGAGTTCCACAATTTGTTTGGCAATCGAAAGACCCAAGCCGGTACCTGATGTATTGCGGATTTTTTCATGTTTGACTTGGTAAAATCGATCAAAAATCTTGTCCAAACAGCTGCTGGGAATTCCAATTCCCGTATCTTCGATGGTCGTAAGCACTCCCTCATCCACAAGTTCTGCGTGAATCGTAATTTTTCCATATTTTGGAGTGAATTTGCTGGCATTTCCCAAAAGATTAAGCAGAACCTGTTCGATCCGGTCAGGATCAATCTCAATCGGCGGCATCTGTTGCACATTGACAGACAATCGCTGTGATTTCTTGGTAAACAGGGGCGTTACGATATCAACCGTCCGTCGGATCAGTTCCTGGTAGTCGGTTTTTGTTTTATGGATCAGGAAAGTACCGTCCTTCAGTTTGGAAAAATCAAGAATGTCGTTTACCTTATTCAACAGCCGGATGATTCCTTGTTCCGCCATATCGACCAGCTCCATTTGCTCCGGGTTGAGAGAACCCATCACACCCGATTTCAGAAGTTCGACACTTCCTTTGATTGCGGTCATCGGGGTCCGGAGTTCGTGTGACATACTGGCAATAAAATCGTTCTTCATCTGGTCGAGGGATTTCAGCTCCGACACGACCTGTTCCAGCATGCCGTTTTTTTCATGCAGTTCGGCAGTCCTGGCCTTGATAATCAATTCAAGCTGTTCCATTCGAATGACGTTTGCCAGAGCTGTGGCAGTCGCATCGACAATCGATTGGGCAAGAAGTTGGCTTGCTTCCGAATAGGTACGGACTTCTCCCAGACTGACGACTGCCATAGTTCCAAGAATTTCTCCGGTTGCTACCAGAGGTAACATGAAGATCCCTTTGATTCCGAATGTGCGGCATGCTTCATGGTTGGGACGGGGATCGAGGTTAACATCGGGAATCAGGACCGCTTGTTTGGTGCGAACAACTTCTTGAAAGAGAAGATCTTTCTCAAAGTCCAATTGGACTTGATTGTGCACCTTCTTCCATTCCTTTTCCGTCCATTCGCTGTGATGATGCATACGGGCCGGGCGAAATTTTTTTCCCATTGCATCACAAAGGTGGACCCCAATGTTATGGTTGCCAAGTGCAACGCCTACATAGCGGAAGCTCGTGTCGAGCACTTCCTGCGTGGTTGAACACAAAGCGAGCTCCCGGGTTGCGTCGAGAAGCAATTGTTTTTCCGCGAGGAGCGATTGCTGACGGGATAATAATTTTGCGTTTCGAATCGCAACCGCCGCCATGTTTACATATGCTTCTACTGACTGGATTTCATCCGAAGTGAGATTCATCGGTGTGCCGTAATCATGAAGAAAAATCAGACCGAACAGTTCATCTTCGTAAGCAATTGGCAGCCCGAGCATGGATTGGATATGAAGCATTTCGACAGAACGTCGATTGGGACGGCGATCTTTGGAAGTATCAGGGATGTAGATGCTTTGTTTGGTCTGTATGATCTCTTGAGCGAGCAAATCGTGTGCCGGATCGATTATGATTTGATCCACTGTTAGTCCGTTAGCCTGTTCCGGCTTTCCGACAAAACCGCGAAATGCCCCATCTTCTTGCGGCAAAAAAATGCCGACCAAATCACATTGAACAATCTCTTCCGATATGGCTGTAACCACATGTTCCAAAACGGAACGCAAATCCAAATTGGAGTTGATTAATTGTGTTATCGTGGCAAGACGAGAATAGCGAGTGTAATCGGACACACGGGCTCGCCCCTTTTGGCAAAATTTAAATAAAATTAAATGAACTTCAATTATATAGATACGACAAAACTCCACAAAATCCTTGCAAATATAATACGAACTTGGAAAAAAGGGGATGGTGGATCCTGGTTATTGCAGGATTCGACGTAATGTGGGAGAATGGGCATAGTATTCTAGCAAAAAGGGGCAAGCCAATTTGGGACGTTTGTTTGGAACGGATGGAGTCAGAGGAGTAGCGAATACAGAGTTAACCGCTGAGCTTGCTTACCGCCTGGGACGTGCAGGCGCATACGTGCTAACCCGCGGGAAACAGAATGCGAAAATTGTTGTCGGGAAAGATACCCGAATTTCAGGCGATATGTTGGAAGCGGCGCTTGTTGCCGGAATTTTGTCGGTTGGGGGAAACGCAATTCGAGTCGGTGTTGTCTCTACACCGGGAGTTGCTTACTTAACACGTACGCTTGGGGCCGATGCCGGCGTTATGATCTCCGCATCTCACAACCCGGTTGCGGACAACGGGATCAAATTTTTTGGCGGGGACGGCTTTAAGCTCCTCGATCAAGCGGAAGAAGAGATTGAGTCTTTGCTGCAAGGCGAAGACCGGATGCCTCGGCCTGTAGCGGGGGATATCGGCCGTGTGGAAGATCGGTCCGATGCTGTTTCCTTGTATATTGACTATCTCCGGACCACGATCCCGAACCGCTTTGACGGTTTGAAAGTGGTGTTGGATTGCGGCAATGGGGCTGCTTTTCATATTGCACCGGAAGTATTCCGGGCATTGGGTGCAGAAGTAATTGCCATAAATTCGCAACCAAACGGTGTGAATATAAATGTAAAATGCGGCTCCACGTATCCGGATGTGGTTCGTGAGGCTGTGCTGCAGCACAGTGCGGCGATCGGGCTCTCGTTCGATGGTGATGCCGACCGGCTGATCGCAGTCGATGAGAAGGGCCAGCTGGTTGACGGCGACTATGTGATGGCGATCCTTGGCCGCTCCCTCAAGGCGGCGGGTGAGCTTGCGAAAGATACAATTGTAACGACTGTCATGAGCAACGTGGGCTTTGTAAAAGCGGCCAGAGAGCTTGGCATTGAGCTGGTTCGCACCGCAGTAGGCGACCGCTATGTGATGGAAGCGATGCGGGAAGGCGGCTATGTGCTTGGCGGCGAACAATCCGGCCACATCATTATGCTCAGGCATAACACCACCGGGGATGGAATTCTCACTGCAATTCAACTGACGAATGTACTGGTGGCGGAAGGCAAACCTCTATCTGAACTGCGCAGTATTATGCGTTCTTATCCGCAAGTGCTTGTGAATGTGCGTGTAGGAAGCAAAGAAGGCTGGGACCAGAACGAGAACATCAAGCATGCCATCCGCAAGGTGGAAGAAGAATTGGGTGACGAAGGCCGGGTACTCGTACGCCCTTCCGGTACCGAACCCCTGATTCGTGTTATGGCCGAAGGGCCCGATCAGGACCAGGTGCAGGAATATGTGGATTCGATCGCGAATGTAGTACGGAAGGAGCTGGGGGCTCTGCAATAGGCCCCTGGTTTTGATGTTTCCGTCTACGCATTTTGCGGGGGACCGGAATACAATGGAAGTAACATTCTTTGAGGAGGTGGTGCGGCGGCGAGATAGGAGATGGAAAGCAAGTGCAATCGAATACAGGAAGGAGGGTCGGGTTAGAAAAACTCGATCCAGCGCCCGGACTGCAGATGGCTGCAGTTGACGCGGAGGAGGTTAGCGAAGATTCGGCGGATGCCTCCCGGCAGACAATCCCTCTGCCGTAAGAGCATGTTTGAAAACCGTTGGGTGACCGGCGGGACAAGAACAGCTCACAGGGTAAACAGGGAGTAGTATGTGCCTGCACAGGCCGACTACACGAGGATTCCTCTTTCAGTGAAAGTGGAAGGGTTTCGTATTGCCAATTTTTAGAGCTTCTTACTGGAGGTTGTGTGTTCCATGTGCGGAATTGTTGGATATATAGGGCATCGTCAAGCCCAAGACGTATTGATTAACGGACTTAGCAAATTGGAATATCGCGGATATGACTCGGCAGGAATCGCCATATTAAAGGACGGCTCCATCCAACTGCAAAAATCGGTCGGCCGCCTGGCATCCCTCGAACAGCGCGTGAAAGGTGAGGCCGTATTAGCCGGTTCCCAAGGAATCGGGCATACGCGTTGGGCGACACACGGTCGTCCTTCGGACGATAACGCCCATCCTCATACGGATGAAGAGGGTCGTTTCGTGGTCGTTCATAACGGGATTATCGAAAACTATCTGGAATTGCGTGAGGAATTGATTGCGAAAGGCCATATTTTCCAATCGCAAACGGATACCGAAGTGGTTGTCCATTTGATTGAGGAGCTGTACAACGGAGATCTGTTCAAAACGGTTGTTCAAGTTCTGAAACGAATTCACGGTGCTTTTGCGCTTGGGATCATGGCACAGGATGAGCCGGGCAAGCTGATTGCCGTTCGTAAACAAAGCCCTTTGATTGTCGGCCTTGGAGAAGGAGAGAACTTCATCGCGTCGGATATTCCGGCGATTCTGGAATACACCCGCAAGACTTATATCCTCGACGATGGGGAGATTGCGGTTCTGACAACTGACGGAGTGGAATGCTTCACATTTGAAGGCAACCCGACTGTGAAAGAAGTCTTCAATGTGACCTGGGACGCGACAGCTGCGGAAAAGGGCGGCTACGAACACTTCATGCTGAAGGAAATTCACGAGCAGCCGAAAGCAATCCGCGATACGTTAACCGGACGCATCTCGGAAGACGGCGAACGCGTAATTTTGAAAGAACTGAACTGGACGCCAGAACAAGCGGGTGCGATCGATCGAATTCACATCGTGGCTTGTGGTACATCCTGGCATGCCGGATTGGTAGGGAAGACAGTAATTGAGAAATTAACCCGTATTCCGGTCGATGTGGAGATCGCATCGGAGTATCGCTATCGGGATCCGATTGTCAGCGAAAACACACTGGTCATCGTGATCTCCCAGTCGGGTGAAACATTGGACACTTTGACCGCGCTTCGGGAATCGAAGCAGCGCGGAGTTCGCGTTCTGGCAATCACCAACGTACTGGGGTCTTCCGTAAACCGGGAAGCGGACAATACGATTATCACGATGGCGGGGCCTGAGATTGCGGTAGCTTCTACCAAGGCTTACACCACGCAAGTGATCGCGCTTTACCTGTTTGCTTGCTATTTGGCGCAAGAGCGCGGTTCGGAGGGCGCTCATCAGATACCGGACATTTTGGCTGGTTTGAAGGGACTGCCGGAACTGGCGCAAAAGGTTCTCCAGACGGCACCTGCCATTGAGCAATTTGCACGAAAATATGCGGATAAGGAAGACGCATTTTTCATCGGGCGCGGTCTTGACTATGCGGTTGCGCTGGAAGGTTCGCTGAAGTTGAAGGAGATTTCCTATATCCATGCGGAAGCCTATGCAGCCGGTGAATTGAAGCACGGAACACTCGCCCTGATTACCGAAGGGGTTCCGGTGATTGCCTTGGTCACCCAAGATGAGCTGTATGAAAAAACAGTCTCCAACATTGTGGAAGTCAAGGCGCGCGATGCATACGTCCTGGCACTCACCTGGCAAGGCGATACCGCCATTCAGAAGAATGCGGATGAGGTGATCACCATCCCGCGTACGCTGCCGTTCCTGGCACCGGTACTGGCAGTGATTCCGCTGCAGCTGCTCGCGTACTACGCCTCCGTAGCTCGTGGGAACGATGTAGATAAGCCACGGAACTTGGCTAAGAGTGTTACTGTGGAGTAAGAATACACCGCCCCTTTGGGGCTGTTGTTCGGTGAAAATAAAGTATTAGACTGAAAAATAAAGTGTTAGACTGTGAAAATAAAGTTTTAGACTGAGTAAATAAAGTATTAGACTGCTGGGTGCTTCAGCATTTACTCCGAATAACAGACATCTAGAGCTTGAACCCCGTAAATGGAATATTTGCGGGGTTATTTTCTTTTTTTGGAGTTGATCCGGTTTGAATCTGGGCGAGAAAGTCAGAACTATCCGAAAATCGCATGAGTTGAATCAGAAAGAATTTGCACTGAAAATCGGCGTTTCGCAAGGAACGCTTAGTGATATTGAACGTGGAGTTTGTTTGCCATCGTGTGAAACGATCATTGCGCTTAAAAACACATTCCAATGTGATCTTAATTGGCTGCTTTCAGATGACGAATCTTTCTCTCCCACTCCAACCTATGTATCAAATGAGGAGTTAAAGCTGCTTACCAGTATTCGTACACTCCCTGCTCAAGAAAAAAATGAGCTCTACGAAATTATAGAAATCAAAATGAGAAAAAATAAATATCCGAAAACGGATTAAAAAAATCCGAAAAGTGTAAATATGGTAATATCACCAAAACATATTGGGGTGTTACCAAGTGAAAGAAAAGTCGGGTATTGGAATCGTGACTCAAAATGGAATTTGGTTTGACGGGAGCCTCTACTCCTGTTCATTAGCCATTCATGAGAAATGGTTTGAGCGGGCTCATCAAGTTGGGGGTTGGCCGGTGGCGGTTAAGTCCCAAGATGAAGAGCAGATTGTAATAATTATAGAGGATGGCTTAAAGATTAACTGCTATCGGATTGAATTTTTGCCATGTGATTTAAAGAAAGTCAGGGCGTATTATTCAGAGTTCCAAAGATTGATGGCGTTGAGAAAAGAGCTTGCAGATAGTACACGAAACTGTCTACCGGACAAGCATTTGAGGTGATCCAGTGGCCAAGCGGAAACGGCAACTCACAGAAGCAAAAATTGAAAGGATGATTAAAGAAGGCAGAGGACAGGGAATCGGCAAGGACTATCTTCCTTGGCTTACCATTCAAGACGTTCCTTCAGAAGGCAGGGCTACTCGCGGCGTTGGATGGACGACCGGTCGAAGACACCAACTCTTGTCGGATATTGAGCGTGATTATTTCTACCTCCTGGATTATTGCGACGATGTATCGGATATTCGTGAACAATTTCCACTTTTGCCGTTAGAAGAAACGCAGATGATAGCAGAAAAAATCGGTGTGGAGCATCCCAAAGATCCGAAAACTGGCATACCGATTGTGATGACCACGGATTTTCTTATTACTTATCAGGATAAAACATTAGCCAGAACAGTGAAACCATCCGCTGAATTGGAAAATGAACGAACTATAGCGAAATTTGAAATTGAGCGGATTTACTGGGATTCCAGACATGTAGATTGGGGTATCATCACCGATTCAGATCTGCCTGATGCACTTATACGAAATATCGAATGGGTGCATAAAGAGTTCCACAATGAAGATGTTCCGGCGCTTGGAATATTTACGATTCGCAACCTGCAACAGATGTTATCCGCTCGATTACATAATGGTGAAGTCATATCGAGAGCATGCTTGGCCTGCGACGAACAGTTAGGACTTGATGCAGGTACTTCACTTGCGTTATTCCGCCATTTTATAGCACGTAAAATATGGTCCGTTGATATGACCGAACGAATCATGCCTACTCTTCCGGCTAAGGACTTCTCTGAGAAGCATTCGGATATAAGGCTTGAAGCGAAAGGTGGATAAACGTAATGCCATCAAGATCTATCTTTGAAAATCAGGTGATAGAATGGATTTCATCCGAAACAGATGATCGTGCTGTAGAGCGAATCCTGTGGATTTCCCAGGCAAATGATGTGGTATTCAGCATCGCGCTCGAGGACGATAAGGCGTTTCCGGTCATGAAAACATATACGGAGTTCATTGCTGGCATAGAGGCTAATCTATGTAAGCCCATTGACTGGATCAACTCAAACATTCCGTTACTGGAGCAATTCATTGATCATGAACATCTGCTCCTCCGTGATAAAGCATGGGATGCGATTAAAGATGTCGTGTCAGATGAACCAGACTGTTTTGATAAAAAATGGCGAGGAGTACGTGTACGAGAAGTTCAAGAAAAGACAGGACTTCATAAAAGTACAATCTATCGTTATTTGCGGAGATTCTGGCAAGGCGGAAAGTTGAAAAATGCTCTTCTCCCCCATTATTACAATTGTGGAGATTATGGGACTGATCGAGCTCCCGGAAAAGCAAAACGCGGCCGTCCCAGAAAGTTCGAGGATGGACCGACAGGCATCAATATTGACGAAGAAACGAAACAATTGCTTCGTTCGGGCATTCGGCTATTTTACAACAACAAGGAGAAAGCCCCTCTCAAACATGCCTACCAAAAAACGCTTGAAAAGTTTTTTGCCACGGGCTTTCGACAAGACGGGAAAGCACTCGTCCCCATTCTTCCTCCACCGGATAAATTGCCGACGTTCGGACAGTATCGTTATTGGTTCAAGAAAGAATTGGACTTGGAAGATTCCTTAAGAAGCCGGCTTGGAAAGAAACAATATGCGCTCAAGTACAGGCCGATTCTTGGCAGTTCCACTCATGAAAGCTTCGGTCCAGGTTCCAGATTCCAAATCGATGCGACTGTAGCGGATGTCTTCCTGGTTAGTGAATATCGTCGGGATTGGATTATCGGAAGACCGATTATTTACATCGTAATCGATGTATTCAGCCGTTACATCGTTGGATTATACATCGGGCTCGAAGGACCGAGCTGGGTCGGAGCGATGATGGCTCTGGCCAATACGACAATGGATAAAGTGAGATTTTGTGCTCAATATGGCATCGATATTGAACCGGAGGAGTGGATTTGCAGTCACTTGCCTCAAAAGTTGACAGCTGACCGCGGGGAGCTGGAAGGGCATAAGCCAAGCCATCTTATTGATGTTTTGGGTGTAGATGTGGAGAACGCTTCCCCATACCGGGCAGATTGGAAGGGCATTGTTGAGCAGCAATTCCGATTAATCAATCTTCGGAGTATTCGGTTTATACCGGGAGCAATCAAAGAGCGTCAACGGGAGCGAGGTGAACGAGATTACCGTCTGGATGCAAAATTAACGCTTCGGGAGTTTACCCAGATTATGATTCGCAATGTGCTTTATCATAACAATCATCACCACATGCAATGGTACGACCGGAATGAGTTTATGATCGCCGATGATATTCTCCCTATTCCACGCGAACTGTGGCAGTGGGGCATCATTAATCGAAACGGACGGCTCAAGAAGCAGCCGGAACACATTGTCAAGCTAAACCTAATGTATCACGGGGAAGCGACCGTCACAGCGGCTGGAATGCAGTTCAAAGGCATGCATTACGGTTGTGACTTGGCATTGCGCGAACAGTGGTTTGTAAAAGCAAGGGCAGGCAAAACGTGGCGTGTTCAAGTATGCTACGATCCCCGTTCCACCGACGAAATTTATTTGTGGTTGGATGAAGGCCACCGATTTGAACCATGTACTTTGCTTGAACGGGAAGAACGTTATATGAACAAACGATTCGAAGAAGTAGAAGATTTGCTCGAGATTGAAAAGTATCAAGGTCGCCATCAAGAGATCAACAATATGTTGTCCAAAATCGAACTGGACGCTCATACGAAGGCGATTGTAGAAGAAGCGGCTAAAAAGACTGATGAAGCGATGAATCAAAATCAAGAAAGCAGTAACCAGCGAATAAAAGGAACGAGACAACATCGCTCCAACGAGAAAATGCTCAATCGTGAACGAGAAGCTTTTAAATTGTCCGATCAACCTCAAGTACCAAACATCCCAGCAAATAATGTTATTCCAATGAGGAGAGAAGACAGTGATGACAGAAAGGCACCGTCATATATTCCGCCGGCAGACAAACTGTCCAAAATTAAAGCCTATATGATCGAAGATGGTGAAGAGGAATGAGTGAATTTGATGTCCCCTTATTTCATTTCAGCCGCGGTACATTTGTTGAAGCAGACTATCAGGATCCGTTAATCGAGGATTACCGCAACAATCCCTTGCTTGAGGCACTGCCGCCGATATGGGACGAGAAAACCGTTGTACAGAAATTAGCTTCGAGACCGAAGTTTCATGCTTCTGAACGAGAGTTGCCCGTTCATCTTCGGTTACATTGCGTACAACGGATTTCTCGCGATTTCTTTCAACCATTATCTCGACATTTGGAGCTGGAGCAAAGCATTTCCCGACTGATTAGAGACGGTTATGTCGGCCGAAATCCGCTTACCCCGAATTATGCTTTCCGAGCCCGTAAGGACGCATATGAGCTCATCATGAAGGGGAATACAAGCGGATATCCAGTGAATACACCCACATCAGCCGGGTTTGCTTTAGTTGGTATTTCGGGAATCGGGAAGTCCAGCAGCTTGCTTCGAATTTTACAAATGTATCCGCAAGTGATTTTGCATCGGAAATACCAAGGCAAAGATATGCCCGCCCCCTACCAAATTGTGTGGTTAAAGATGGATTGCCCGCATGACGGTTCCATCAGAGGGCTCTGCCTAAATTTTTTGCTTGCGGTCGATAGTCTCGTTGGGACAAAGTACTACAAAAAGAATGTCACGAAAAATCCGGATGAATTGTTGCCGCTCATGGCGCAGGCGGCTGCAGTGCATTGTCTGGGGGTTCTTGTGATTGATGAAATCCAAAACCTTCAAGAAGCCAAGGACGATCGCGCAGCTCAAATGCTGAACTTCTTCGTTCAATTGGTCAACACTATCGGGTTGCCAGTCATACTTGTCGGAACATATAAGGCGCTCCCCGCATTAAATGGTGAATTTCGAAACGCGCGGCGCAACAGCGGCCAAGGGGACGCTGCGTGGCACCATTTTAAGAAAGATGAGGAATGGACGTGGCTGCTGCAAGGTTTGTGGAAATATCAGTGGACAGACAAAAAGGCTGAACTGAATCAGGAGTTCATTGATATCATGTACGACGAATCCCAAGGCATTTCCGACATTGCGATTAAACTGTTCATGCTGACCCAATGGAGAGCATTGGATAAAGAAATGGAGCAAATTACTCCGGAATTGATTCGTTCCGTTGCAAAGGATCGGCTGACATTAATTCGGCCTGCTCTCGAAGCATTACGATCCGGCAAGAAGAGGCAAATTCAGAATTTCGCCGACATTTATTCCAGTGTGTCCATTGACGATTATCTGGATCGGATTGAAGCTGAACAGCGGCAAGCGGAACGATTGGAATTGATTCGGAATGAACTCGGTTACGACGTTGTGGAACAAACCGTGAACGAAGTCTGCGCATGGCTTGTTGAGGCGGGAATTGATCGCCAGTCAGCGAAGCGATCAGCCGAGCAGGTTGTAAAGGCGCACTTGAACGAACTGGATCGTGTAGATCTGCATAAAGAGGCCTTAAAGCTGGCTTTACATACACAGCCTGTTCCATCAAGTGCTTCCACAAAGCAACGCGGAAGAAGCAATTCAAAAGTGATTCTGACTGAGCCTAACGATTTGAGATTAATCGTTTCACAAGGAAGAAAGAAGAAGTTGTCCGCTTACGAGGCGCTGAAAGCAGCCGGATATATTAAAAATCCTTTGGAGTTCCTTGGATGAGGCATTGAACCCATGAATGAACGATATGCAATCCCTGTTCCGTATCCTGATGAGCTTTTATATAGCGTGATTTCTCGTTATCACCTGAGAGCGAATAACACAACCCCCAAGTGGTCATATAAAGAATTATTTGGCACGGAGAACATTATTCCTACAATTGACCTGCCAAGTCATATCGAGACATTTTCGCGCAGAAGTATGCTGCATGGAATGACAGCCGATGATTGGATGAAAGACCACACTTGTTATCCGTTTTATGCTCCGTTCTTGCCCAAGGATCGCGCCAATCGTTTAAAGCAACTCATGAAAGGGCCGGATGGTTCGGGGATACATGCACTTGTTGGGATTACCGCCAGTACTGTGGATAGGAACAGTGATTTGCGGTTCTGTTCTCAATGCTATGAAGAAGATATAAACCAATATGGGGAGCCGTATTGGCACCGCATTCACCAGCTTCCGGGAGTATGGGTTTGTCCGGTTCATCGGGATGTTCTGCATCGAATTACGTATCCGGTTTCAGACAGATATGGGTTGACCGTTCTCCCAATTTCAAAGAAGATGTTCGGCTCTGTACCGATTGTCGCGAACTTGTCGGGTAAAACAATCGATCAGCTTTCAGACATCGCTAGAGACATTCAGGCATTAATGAAAACCAACGATATGCCAGTTCTTTATGAATCCAGGAACATATTTCTTCAACGCTTACGGAAGCAAGGGTATGTAACAGCAGGCGGGCGTATTCGCCAGCAAAAACTTGAGGAACAGTTCGTCATTTGCTATGGGAAAGAACTGCTGGAGATGCTGGGCAGCCTTCCATACGGTAAAGACTACACATGGTTGAATCTGGCGACAAGGCCCGCCCGGCGGGCGATTCATCCGCTGCGACAGATGCTGCTGATCCGTTTTTTGTACGGGTCATTCAATGGATTTTTAGAACAATCCGAGGTGGATGACGCACCCTTCGGCAGAGGGCCATGGCCATGTCTGAACAAAGCAGCGGAACATTATCGAACCTCAATAATAACGGACCTCCGGATTACGCGTTGTACAGATACCGGTCGGCCTGTAGGAACCTTTACTTGTGAATGCGGCTTCGCCTATTCAAGACGAGGACCGGATCAATCCGAAAACGATAAATACCGCAGAGGGCGTATAAAATCGTTTGGTCCTGTTTGGATGGATAAGCTTCAGGTACATTTGCGAGAGGGCATTTCCTATCGTTCCATGGCAGCGTTATTGGGAGTTGATACGGATACAGTCATTAAGTACGCCAAAGGTACCGTGACAACTCGCAACTTGGAACCTGCATTATTTAAGAGACCAAGAACATCTTCCAAACCTGTCCGGTCCAAGGGATCTAAAAATACACGAGTCGACTGGGGAAAACGTGACATGGAGCTAAGTTGGATTGTCGAGGAAGCATGTAGAAGGATATTATCTGATCGCGAAAATAAACCTGTCAGAATTACGATTGCAGCGATAGGCAAACGAGTCGGGAAACTGAGTTTGCTAGAAAAGCAAAAACAAAAGCTCCCTGTAACGACGAAAATTTTATCTGATTACCTTGAGTCTACATCCCAATTTCAAATTAGGAGAGTTCGATGGGCTGCTGAGCAAATGGCCGGCGAATGGCCCATAAAACGGTGGAAACTTGTGAAAAAAGCCGGACTGCGACCAGGATATGCCCAAGAGGTATCGGATGAAATCGCTCGTTGTATTGGACAAGGGGCTGTAATGAATCGAATTGCATCTGCTGAGGTGACTCCATTATGGCTGCATTGATACTGCGTACCTGACCGTTTCCGGAGAATCAGGAAGTTGAGTTATTTTGGTTCGGGTCCCCTTTCATGGACTACAAAGGGAATTGGAGGGTTCGAGTCGCATTTCGGACGGAAACCGGGGACTTAAAAGTTATATCCTACCCATGGGGAACAGTACCCTATTTGCGCATGGGACAAATCTACACCAACGGAGTATTTGATCAAGTCAAGCCATTGGAAGGTATTGTACATAGAGTAACGATAAGCAGCTTGGATCAAGGTCTGATTAGCAATGGGTTTAAATTGCCCAAGCGCTTGATTGACTTCCGTCAAAATCCGGAGCTAGGGCTTCAAAAAATTATTCAGTTTCAGTTTGACGGGATGATTTATTGCTTTCCAGTGTTCGAATTCATTAGAGCCATCTTTATTAACTCCAGGTATTTGGCGTATTATTTGATGCAGCCGCACGGTCTGGAAATGTTGGTCGATAACAGCGATATGAGAGGAACAACTCTGTATTTTGATTTGAGTTTTCGTGTACCGGCCAAATTGGCAAGCGAAAGTAACGCACGTCACCTATCCTGGATTTACATTGATCCCGCTATTCGTACCATGTGGGATTCCGTTTATCAATTGATGTTCAATCAAGTGATCAAGGACTCGCCTCAAAATCCGAGCGCTAGGATGAAGAAGGGAATTCCGCTTAGCGTTGAGCTCCCGGCTGTTGGTCCTCTTGAGTTTCACGTTCGAGGAGAACAATTCAATAACTACTTCTTGGTGAAAGAAATTCTCGGTATTGGCGGTTTTAAGCATCCGGCGGAAGAAATCGTCTTTTGGCACCCATCGAAGAAACGTCGTGAGTCGATTTCAGGAGATAAACAAGTTCGAGTTACGTCCGGATCCGAAAATAAAGACTACATATTGAATGATCAAAGCGAAAATGCCAGGGAAAACGCGAGGCAAGATGTATTGGAGACCCCTCCTACGTTTATGCGATTCTCCAATTTTCCGAGGGTTACTGCTCGTCGGGAGGATGTTAGGCATTCCCATACCGGCAATGACGTGATCGTCACCTCCGGGAGAGGCGGGAAGAACTCAGGAGGACTAGAGGAAGTAAGCACACAGGATTCGATGGTCGGCGGCGATACGCCTCCTATCGATTTTCAGACGCTTGAAACCATACCAGTCACAGAGGCCATCGGTCTTGAATCTTTTTTCGAGATGATTCAAATCTTGAAGCATATCTTTCCCGGTCATATCCGGATGTCTGTGCTCAGGGTACCTCCCGGCAAAAGATTTTCTGTGTGTCCAAACGGCTCCCGACGAACATGCGCGATCGTACAGGCGGATAATGGTATCACGACTAAGTTTGTTATCGAAGTAGCCAGGCCGGATGATTGGTCCATTTCGACATTGATCCTCCACCCAACCCAGCAGACTTCACTAAAGACGGTTGAGCGTGACATTAAGTTGCTCCTTGAAGGGCTTGTTCAAAAAGGCGGCCACTGGGATCAGAACATTTTAAACCAATGCAACGGCTTCAATATCGAAAAGGTTAAGCATTATCAAAGCGATTCAATTAGGGATTGGGCGTATCGAATAAACGGGAAATTATCCGGCTAGACAGTCCAACTTTGAATTTATTTTTGGTATTGAAATACTCAATTCTTGGATGGTATAATTTAGTTGGCTTTTGGCAGTGAAAGAAGGTGATGAATTGATTGAATCGTTCTGGAATATCTGTCTACTTCACGATATATCAACCCGTGATCAGTTGCTTCGCGAGGCCATTCGTGTGAAGCGGATGCAACAACTTCTGAAACAAAAACCGTTGGCAGAAACGGAGCTAATGACTGAACCCGA
The DNA here is from genome assembly GCF_042652925.1 of Effusibacillus consociatus. NCBI lineage: Bacteria > Bacillati > Bacillota > Bacilli > Caryophanales > Alicyclobacillaceae > Effusibacillus > Effusibacillus consociatus. The sequence continues at coordinate 15,354 of NZ_JBHSHC010000006.1, read as the reverse complement.
GAAGCTGTTTCAGTGGATGAAGGAACGCGCCTTAGACAAAGAATTAGGCCATTTCCCCGGCGATCGGGATTTATTTTATAAATTATACCACACAGGCAAGGATATGGACTTGTTGGAATACGCCATGCTAACGATTCAACAAGATCGTATTACAGGGAGCATTATCGTCCATCCTGGAATCGTAGAGCGGTTTGTCGATCAGTGTGTGCGACATGGTTGCAAGAACATTCTGTTTGCAGAAGCTGAAAAGTATATCAAAGGACTCGTCGAGACCAAATGTTACCATCGACCATGGACCATCACTATGTTAACGGAAAACTACATCATCGGCAGATTGTTCAAGACGTATTTCGAGCCCTATTCCAATATCCGCATTGTTCAAGGGTCCATTTATCAGCCGCTGCCTTTGGAACATCAATTCGACGCGATCCTGGCGATGCCGAATTTCGGTATGAAAATGAACGATGACGAGGTCGCGGTTCGGGAATCCGAAGGCGCAGCGGCCAGCTACCTGCTTCCACTCTTGCAAGACGGCGGGAGATTGAGCGTGACCTTTCCTGCACGGATGCTGTTTCAATCCGGCGCGATCGCAAGCTGGCGGAAGCAAATGAATGAACAGGCGCCGGTGCAAACGATCTATTCGCTTCCGGACGGCTTGTTTCGTCCCTACACTTCCATCAAGACCTATCAGGTTGACTTCGGCAAAGCTCCTGCGGAAGAAGTGATCCTCGGGCGGCTTCATGTGGAGAAGTCAAAGCTTGTGACGGAACGGGAGATTTCCATCCATCCCGACCGGTTCCGGCAACTGGATCATTGGCGAATCGAACTGCTATTGGATGAAGATCAGGATACGCTTCGTTCCTTCCAGCAGGCGGCAACCCCGAAAGTGAAGTTGCGCGATGTGGCGGATATTTTTCGCGGCAAGTCGGTTCTGAAGCAGGATCTAAAGCCCGGGAACATTAAGGTGCTGAATATATCCAATCTCGATGACGGCGAAGTGCTGTTGGATCAGCTTGAAACGATAGACGAAGAAGAGCGGAAAGTGAAGCGTTACGAGATTCTCCCAGGCGATCTGGTGATGACGTGCCGCGGCACCGTGAACAAGCTGGCTGTGTTTCCGGAGGCTCAAGGGGTGGTCATCGCTTCCTCGAATATGATCGTTATCCGATTCAAGTCGGCGATCAAGAGCCATTTTGCCAAAATGTTTCTGGAAAGCCCTGTCGGTACGGCCCTTATTCAAAGTTTTCAGCGGGGAACAACCGTAATGAACTTGAATCCGGCGGATGTGGCGGAAATGGAATTGCCCCTGGTACCGGAAGACACGCAGCAAGAATTAATCCAGCGATATATTCAAGAGAAGGAACGATATAAAGAAGTCGTTCGCGAAGCGGCGAACCGCTGGGAACAAGTGAAGAGCCAGTTATACGAGCAACTCTACTGAGGAGGAATATTTGACAATGGCAACAGCGAACATTGGATTCGAAGAAAAATTATGGAGCATGGCCGATAAGCTGCGCGGCAGTATGGATGCGGCGGAGTATAAGCATGTAGCGCTCGGCCTGCTATTTCTGAAATATGTGTCTGATGCGTTTGAAGAGAAGTACGAAGCGCTTAAAAATGAACCGTACGCCGATCCGGAAGACCGGGACGAATACGTGGCGGCAAATATTTTCTGGGTGCCGAAGGAAGCGCGCTGGAGCCATATCAAGGATAATGCGAAGAAGCCGGAAATTGGTCAAATTATCGACAACGCCATGATCGCCATCGAGAAGGAAAACCCGTCGCTGAAAGGCGTGCTGCCGAAAGATTACGCCAGACCAGCGCTCGATAAAACCCGTCTCGGTGAAGTCATCGACTTGTTTTCGTTCAAGGTTGGGGATGAAGAGAGCCGTTCGAAAGACGTTCTGGGGCGAGTATACGAGTACTTCCTGAGCAAATTCGCCAGCGCTGAAGGCAAGAACGGCGGCGAATTCTATACCCCGAACAGCGTTGTTCGCTTGCTCGTCGAGATGATTCAGCCGTTTAAGGGCCGCGTATACGACCCCTGCTGCGGTTCCGGTGGCATGTTCGTTCAGAGCGAGAAGTTTGTAGAGGAACATCAGGGGCGCATTGGCGATATTGCGGTGTACGGGCAAGAATCGAACCCGACAACGTGGAAGTTGTGCAAGATGAACCTCGCCATTCGCGGCATCGACGGCAATCTTGGCGAGCATCACGCGGATACGTTCCACAATGATTTACATAAAAATCTGAAGGCCGACTACATCCTGGCGAATCCGCCGTTCAATATCAGCGATTGGGGCGGCGAACGGCTGACGGAAGACGCACGCTGGACGTATGGGGTGCCTCCAGCTGGAAACGCCAATTACGCCTGGATTCAGCATATCGTGAACAAGCTTGCGCCCAGCGGTGTGGCCGGCTTCGTACTGGCGAACGGTTCCATGTCGACGAGTACGACGGCGGAGTTTGAGATTCGCAGCAAGCTGGTTAATGCAGACCTGGTCGATTGCATCGTCACCTTGCCGGGGCAGTTGTTCTACTCGACGCAAATCCCGGTTTGTCTCTGGTTCATTGCCAAGAATAAAGCGCCGAAGGGACTTCGAGACCGCCGCGGTGAAATCCTGTTTATCGATGCACGCAAAATGGGACATATGGTGGATCGCACACATCGCGAGTTGAGCACGGACGATATCCGGAAGATCGCCGATACTTATCATGCCTGGCGCGGACAGCCGGAAGCCGGAATCTATGAGGATGTGAAGGGCTTCTGCAAAGCGGCGAGGCTTGTTGAGGTTCAAGAGCACGAGTATATTTTGACGCCGGGGCGTTATGTCGGGATTGAAGATGTGGAAGAAGACAGCGAACCGTTCGAGGATAAAATGGCGCGGTTGACATCGGAGCTGGCGGAGCAGTTCGCCAAGTCCCGGCAACTAGAGGATGAAATTCGCAAGCGGCTTGGGGGGATTGGGTTTGAGTTTTGAGCCATTTAACGGGATGACGCCTCCTAATGAATGGAAGGCAAAATTGGTGAAAGATATTGCAGTTGTGAATGAAAGGGCGATCAAGAAAAGCGATTGTATTGATACAATCCAGTATATTGATATTGCGGCAGTCAACCATCGTAATATAGATCAACTACAGAAATTCAATCTGAACGACGCTCCCAGTCGCGCTCGCCGGATTGTGCAGGATAACGATATTTTGATTTCCACAGTTCGTCCGAATTTGAAGCACTATACCATGATTCGTAAGGCAGAACCAAATATGATCGCATCGACAGGGTTTGCAGTAATATCACCTAAAAAGGTTCATCCGGATTTTCTGTACTATTATTTGACCTCGGACTCTTATACAAGATATTTGACTCAGATCGCCGAAGGGCAGACATCCGCATACCCGGCTTTTAATCCTGATATCATAGAATACACCATGGTCTATTTGCCTTCCGACAATGAACAACGTGAGATCGGAGAAATGCTAGCATCAATAGACAAAAAAATCGAACTCAACAACGCCATCATCAAAAACCTTGAAGACATGGCTCAAGCCCTTTTCAAACGGTGGTTTGTAGACTTCGAGTTTCCAGATGATAACGGCGAACCGTATAAGTCCAGCGGCGGCGAGTTTGAGGAAAGCGAATTGGGTTTGATTCCGAAGGGGTGGAAGGTCTGCACATTGGGGGAGTTTTGTGAAATAAGTACAATCTCCATAAATCCGGCAACACAGCCTGATATCATTTTTGAACATTACAGTCTTCCTGCGTTTGACAGCGGGAAGTTACCAGTATTTGAATTCGGTTGCGAAATAAAAAGCAATAAATACAAAGTAAGTAAAAATTCAATTCTTGTTTCTAAACTAAATCCGGAAACGAAAAGAATTTGGAGTCCATATTGTTTAACCGATTATGCAATCTGCTCAACTGAATTTGTGAATTATATCCCTGTAAATAGTAAGCTTCGTGCATATTGCTTTTCGATTTTAAATTCTGAAGGCTTCCATCAATATTTGGTTGGAAACACAACGGGTTCCACGAATAGTCGCCAACGGGTGAACCCAAAAGGGACATTGCATTATAAATTAGCTTATGGAGGGTCAGATACAGCGTACATATTTAACGACTTAGTTTCAGGCATTTATAAAAAAATTAATGAAAACACATTAGAAAATAAATATCTTGCTTCCATTCGCGACACTCTTCTCCCTAAACTGATGTCTGGTGAGATCCGTGTCCCTGTCGAGCAGGATCACAGCGCTCCCAATCTGCCAATGGTTGCCGAGAGCAAAGCAATATATCAAACCTAACTCAAAGGAGGTGCAATGATGGCCAATTATACCACATCCTATACCGAAAGCGACCTGGAGCAGGCAGCGCTGGAATGGTTCGAAGAACTGAACTACGAAAAAGCTTACGGCCCGGATATTTCTCCCGAAGGGGAGTATCCCGAACGGCAATTTTACCATGACGTCATCCTGAAAGACAGGCTGCGCGAGGCGCTTATTCGCATCAACAAACATGTGCCGCGGGAAGCGATTGAGGAAGCGATCCGGGTCATTGAAGTGTCGCGCAGTCCGAGCCTTCTGATCAACAACAAGGCGTTCCAGAAGATGATCACCGACGGGATCGACATTCAGTATCGGGCGGCTAACGGCGAATATCCGACGGAAAAAGTATGGTTGCTCGACACTGATCCGGATCGGATCGGCAACAACGATTTTCTGGTCGTCAACCAGTTTACCGTCGTCGAGAATCAGGGAGAGAAGCGCCCGGATATCGTCGTGTTCGTGAACGGCTTGCCGATCGCTGTGTTCGAATTGAAAAGCGCCTCCAACGAAGAAGTCGGGATCAGCGACGCCTACAATCAGGTGCAGACGTACAAAAGCGCGATACCGTCCCTGTTTACCTATAACTCGTTCCTGGTCGTCAGTGACGGCGTGAATGCCCGCGTCGGTACGCTGACAGCGAATGAAGACCGCTTTATGATGTGGCGTACGATTGAAGGCGAAGATGTGGCTCCTTCTTCCCTGCCCCAGCTCGAAGTGCTGATTAAAGGGATGTTTGAAAAAAGCCGGCTGCTCGACATCATCAAGCATTTCGTGCTGTTTCAGACCGATGGGGAGCAACTATTCAAAATATTGGCCGGTTACCACCAGTACCACGCGACCAACAAAGCGATTGCGAGTACGGAACGTGCAACGATGGACGAAGGGGACCGCAAAATCGGCGTCATCTGGCATACGCAAGGCTCCGGAAAAAGCTTGTCCATGGTATTTTACGCGGGCAAACTCGTGCTGACGTTAAACAACCCGACGATCGTCGTGGTGACGGACAGGAACGATCTGGATGATCAGTTGTTCAGCACGTTCAGTAAATCAAAGGACTTGCTCAGGCAGACGCCTCAGCAAGCGGAGAATCGGGCTCATCTGCGCCAGCTTCTGTCGGTGGAGTCGGGCGGGATCATTTTCACAACCGTACACAAGTTCACCCCGGATGAAAATGAAGACAAGTACCCTGTTCTTACGGAACGCCGCAATGTGATTGTGATCGCGGACGAAGCGCACCGCAGCCAGTACGGCTTTCAGGCGGAAATGGTCGCCGGGGACGACGAAGCGGCAATTAAGTATGGCTATGCCAAGTATATGCGCGATGCGTTGCCGAACGCTTCTTATATTGGCTTTACCGGAACGCCGGTCGAACTGACAGACAAAAATACGCCTGCCGTTTTCGGCGATTACATCGATATTTACGATATGACCCGAGCCGTAGAAGACGGGACAACGGTCAGAATTTATTACGAAAGCCGTATTGCCCGCCTGGAGCTGTCGGAGTCGGAACGTCCGGTCATCGACAGCGAGTATGAGGATATTACGGAGTATCAGGAGTATTCGCAGCGGGAGCGTCTGAAGTCGCGTTGGGCCAGGCTTGAAGCATTGGCAGGTGCAGAGAAACGAGTCAAGAAAGTCGCGCAGGATGTCGTCGAACATTTCGAGCAGCGGCAGAAAGCCGGTTTCGGCAAAGCGATGATTGTTGTGATGTCGCGGCGGATTGCCATCGATATGTACAAAGCGATTGTGGCGCTTCGGCCGGATTGGCATAGCGACGACGACAATGAAGGCAAGATCAAGATCGTCATGACCGGAAGTTCCAGCGATCCGGAGGAGTGGCAACCGTTTATCGGCAACAAGCGGCGCCGCGAACATTTAGCGAAACGGATGAAGAATGTGAACGATCCGCTTCAGATCGTCATTGTCCGTGACATGTGGCTGACCGGTTTTGACGTGCCGAGCATGAATACCATGTACATCGACAAACCGATGAAAGGCCATAACCTGATGCAGGCGATCGCTCGCGTGAATCGGGTATTCCGCGACAAACCAGGCGGTTTGATCGTCGACTATATCGGAATAGCGGATTTACTGAAATCGGCGCTTCAACAATATACGGAAAACGACCGCAAAACTGCCGGCATCGACACGGACCAGGCCGTTGATTTTATGCTGGAAAGGCTGCAGCTCATCCGCGAATTGCTCCATGGGTATGACTACAGTAAATTTGCTTCGGAGAAAGCATCCGACCGGATGAAGGCAATTGTTGAGACGGTCGATTACGTACTTGGATTGGGTGAAGAGAGCAAGCGGAACTTCCTGAATTGGACGACGGAATTAGCAAGAGCCTTCTCGCTCTGCGCGACAACTTCCGCCGCGGAGGAAGTCAATGTCGAAATCAGTTTCTTCAAAGCGGTTAAATCAGGTATTATTAAGTTGATAACTGACGAGAACAGGAAGAAAACGACGAAAGAACTCGACGCCGAGTTGAATCAGCTCATCTCGAAATCGGTCGTATCCGATGAAGTTGTCGATATTCTGGAGGCTGTTGGCTTACAGAAACCGAACATAGCGATACTATCGGATGAGTTCCTGGAACATGTGCGCGGGTTGAAGCAGAAGAATCTGGCGGTGGAACTTCTCCGCAGGTTGCTTCAGGGTAAAGTGAAGGCTGTTTCCCGGACCAGTATTGTACAATCGAAGAAATTCTCAGAGATGCTGGAGGAAGCAATTCGGAAATACAACAACCGCACCATCGAAACGACACAAGTTATCGAAGAACTTATCCAGATGGCCAAAGATATGAATGCGGCTGTCAAGCGCGGTGAAGATCTTGGTTTGATTAAGGAAGAACTGGCTTTCTATGACGCGCTTGCCTCGAACGATTCGGCCAAGGAACTGATGGGCGATCTCATGTTGAAGCAGATCGCACACGAACTGACTCAAGCGATCAAGAGCAACATCAAAGTCGACTGGACGCTTCGTGAGAATGTACGGGCTCAAATGCGAATTACGGTCAAGCGGCTGTTGAAGAAATACGGTTACCCGCCGGATCTGGAGAAGATGGCAATTGATTTAGTGCTTCAGCAAGCCGAATTGATGGCGCAGATAGAGACGGGAGAATTTAAATATTAATACACCTAGGCATAGCTAACATGAATTGTTATTTAGCTATGCCTATTAATTTGGAGGGAGAAATTGATGTCAACTGATAAAGAAGTTCTAATACGGGAATTCCTGAAAGCTCTCCATGAAGAAAATGCAGCTATTTTCGCAGGAGCGGGTTTATCCGCTGCTTCAGGATATGTTAATTGGAAAGGACTTTTAAAGGAGGTAGCAGAGGAGCTTCACCTTGATATAGAAAAAGAGACTGACTTAATATCTTTAGCACAGTATTTCTATAATAAAAATGGCAGGCAAAGATTATCGCAGTTGGTTATTGATAATTTTTCAGCGCAGGCTCAAATAAATGAGAACCACCGAATCCTAGCTAAGTTACCTATAGATACTTACTGGACAACAAATTACGATAGATTGATTGAAAGGTCATTGACTGAGGCAGGAAAGAACCCAGACGTTAAAATAAAGCAAACCGATTTTGCCCTATTAAAGCCCAGAAGAGATGCGATTGTATACAAAATGCATGGAGATATTGAAAGGGCCGATGAAACTGTTTTGATAAAAGATGAATACGAAACATTTCATGAAAAGAATCAGCTTTTTGCAATGGGGCTTAAAGGTGATTTAATTTCAAAAACCTTTTTATTCATTGGTTATAGCTTTGAAGACCCTGATTTAGAGTATATATTAAGTCGCATCCGAGTATTAATGGGCCAAGACGGAAGAACCCACTACTGTTTTTTTAGAAAGGTCAGTCGCAATGATTACTGCCATCTTCCCCAAGAAGAAGGCGATGAAATGTTCAGGTACAATTCAGTTAAACAGGAACTAAAGTGTGCAGATTTAGAAAGGTATCACATCAAGCCAGTGTTAGTCGATGAATATGAAGATATTACCGAAATTTTAGATACCATTTACCAACGTTACATTAGATCAAACATACTTATATCTGGGAGTGCAGCAGAGTACGCCCAGTTCGATAGTGATGAGAAAGTTGCACAGATGTTTATTCATCAACTGAGTCATGAGATAGTGAAAGCTGATTTCAAAATAGCATCTGGATTTGGTTTAGGAGTTGGAAGTGCTGTTATTAACGGATCATTAGATTTTGTTTACTCCACAAACAAACGAAAAATCAGTGATTATTTAATTTTAAGGCCGTTCCCCCAGTTTGCAACAAACGGAATGGACTTGAAGGATTTATGGGACAAATATAGGAGAGATTTAATCTCGGATGTAGGCTGTGCTGTGTTTTTATTTGGGAATAAAGATGACAATGGTCAAGTAGTAGATGCAGATGGTGTAAGAAAAGAATTCGATATTGCTGTTTCAAAAGGGGTTAAGGTTATACCTATAGGTGCTACAGGTTATGTATCCAAGGCATTATGGGAAGAAGTAATCGCAGATTTCAATAAATACTATTTTGATTTCCCGGCACTTAAACCAGATTTTGAATTCATTGGGGATGCAAAGAATGATCATCAGGAAATCATTAGAAGAGTAATAAAAATAATTAGAGTCCTTAGGGCTGGCAGGTAAAGAATAATTTGGGGAGTGAATAAAATGGGGAGAAAGATTTTTATTTCCTATAAGTATTCCGATAGCAATGTATATCCTCTAAATAACGACTATTCTACAACTGTAAGACATTATGTAGATGAGCTTCAAGACAAACTAAAGGAAGACGATCACATTAACAAAGGTGAAGCTGACGGTGAAGACCTTAGTGAATTCAAGGATGAAACGATTTGGACTAAATTAAAGGATAAGATCTTTGATAGTAGTATCACCATTGTGTTTATTTCAAAGAATATGAAATCGGCATTTGTCAGCGAAGAAGACCAGTGGATCCCTTGGGAGATCTCGTATTCGTTGAAAGAACTTACGAGAAACGGAAGGACTAGTGATGCCAATGCATTGCTGGCAGTTGTTTTGCCAGATCAAAATAATAGCTACGAATATTTCATCCTGGATAACTCGTGTCCCTACTGTAATTGTAGGACACTAAAGACCTATACTTTATTTACAATATTGAGAGAAAATATGTTTAACATAAAATCTCCTACTTATAACGATTGTAGTAACCATAGTGAATTAAACAAGGTATACACCGGGGAAGCCTCATATATACGATCGGTTAAGTGGGTCGATTTTATTGATAATATCGATTATTATCTTCAGATAGCATACGACATTAATGAAAATATAGATTCATATAACATTCGAAAAAGTGTGTAAATTAGAGATGCATTGATAACGATCATTTTAGGGGATATAGTACATGCCGGGTGTAACAAAAAGAAAATATGTTGGAGAAACGATGCGGATCAATAAAAAAATTACACAAATATTGAGACGCCTATCAGAAGTCCTACCTTATAATTATAACGCGGATACACTGTTAAATTTATTTAAAGAGTTGTATCCGCATGAGTGGTGCGAACTAAACCAACGTTATCAACACTATAAAAAGAAAGATGAATTCTTGCGAAAAATTGGTAAGAAAATCAGGTACAAGCCTGACCCACCGAGGAAGCATTTTCTTAATCTGCCTAAAGTCAAACACATGCTATCTAAAGGTATGCTTATTAAGCACAAAGCTAACTTTGATAGGCTGGGTTATCAAGAAAAGTTCAACAGTTTTAAGGTTAAGAGGCAAATCGCTATTAAGAGTAAAAATGACAAGATCGCTAAAGAAAATGAACTTATTCAAAATGTTGAACCACTATATATTGATGCATTTATTGCTGCTTATCACCAAAGAGGAATAAGTTTGGAAGGAAAGTTGGAAATATTTAATGAACTACAAAAATATAAATCCAATAAAGTCCTAGAATTTTTCTACAAGCTTAATGACAGTGAACGGAATAACCAGATTAGCAACATGGCGTTTAGACATTTGCAACTGATGGGAAACTATGTGAAATTAAGAAAAAAGTTTAAAGGTAAAGAAAAGAGTTACATGACTGAGACAAGTCAGTTTTTCATGACCCCTCTGGATTTATTAAACAGAATTGAAAGCAATAATCTTCAGAACCAAAAGGTTTTTGATGTATTTATTTCTCATAGTTTTCTAGATTCCGATGTTATCAAGAAAGTAATTAAAGCTCTCAACAAACATTATCTCAATATATACTGTGATTGGACGAGCGATAAAGAATTTCTTAAGAGAGAACTAGTTAGTTACCCCTGAAAAAATCGATTTAAGAGATGGCTCTCCACTTTCGTCATTTTTTCAGGGGGAACTAGCTATCTAACTAATAACAAGGTGCCTGTGGAAGCAAGTTTATCGTCACTTTTTTCTCCAGTCTAATACTTTATTTTCCTGGGTTTTCGTATTTAGAATCTAATCTAGATACTTAGTCTAAAACTTATTTTTCAAAAGCTGACGATTTTCAAACTCAAAAAACCGCGCCACATCAACAACTCCTGTCTAATACTTTATTTTCATCGAACAGCTGTTGTAAAAACCAATCAAAGTCATCTAAAAGCCTAAAAAGTCGTGTTAAAGCCTAAAAAGTCATGTTACGAGCCGAGCGAGAAGCGGGTATCCACTCCTGTATTTCCTCGGCTCTTTTCTTAAATCAGGGGAGAGGATTTATTGGGAGGGGAAAAGAAGAAAACCCTTGTGGTACAAGGGATTCAAGCGTTTTTCTCCTGTTTTTTCTCGATCATTTCCTCCGATTATCTTTTGCCCTATCCCGAATCTTTTTCCCTGCCTTTCCCCCTGCTCTTAGTTCGACTTTAATTGCTTTTTTTATCCCGTTTTTTCCCGTTCTGACCTCGATTTTCTCCTGTTTCATCTCACGACTATAATTACTTTGGTAATTTTGGGAGATGTTGTAAAGAGGCGGAGAAGCCTTGTGGCTGTAGGAGCAAGCGGGGATGGGGAAAGATGACATGGGCGAGACGACTTTTTTTGCAAGGCACACTTAGTCCGGCTTCGGTTTCCCGTATCTTGAAGCGCCTTCGTGTTCACGGGATTGTGAAGAAAGTCCCCGGTACAAAGGAAGTACTACCTGACCAAGCTGGGAAAGAGCGTCATTACGCTCGGTCTCAAAACCAGGGAACTCTTCATCATTCCCGGACTGACGGAAGTTGCTGCAAACTGATTACCCGATCATGTGACACGGGCTGTTTACGGCAGCCTTGCTTTAACGCTGTCTTTTCAAGGTTTTTACGAGTTTCTTTCCACTTTTCGAAGATCTTTGAATTTAAGAGCCTAACTGATTATGATCACCCCGACGTTCCCAAATGAGGGCTTGATCCTGATCGTCTAACCAGAAATATCTCGCTAATTGTTCAGGGGTCGGATCGCTCGTAAAACGGCCATACCTCGCCTCCTGTTCCGTTGTAAGAAAATCAACTGGCATGATCTCATCCCTTTTCGATCTCTAGGCTGTTTATGAATGAAATGCCTTTCCTATTGCCAAGCAATTTTTTCAACCTCGGACTGTAAATCCGCTTGGGTCGCCTTAACGTATATCATTGTCGTATCTAAGCTGTCATGCCCCATAATTTGAGCCAGTCGGTGCAAAGGTGTATTTACTGCCATAACGTACCCAAATCGATGTCGTAGATCATGAGCGCTTAGCCCTTCAAGTCTCGCCAATTTCATATATTTTTGAATCCGATGCCGAAGTGCCCGTTCGCTCAGCCTTCCGCCAGTTTTTTCAGATGGAAACAAATACTTGCTGCCTGGCGGCAGTGTAAACACATATTTTTCCAAAGCAGCTCTGCATGTGGAGTTTAGGGGAACTTCTCTTTGTTTATTTCGCTTGCCGGACCGTACAGTTACATTTCCACTGCGTTTTCCAATATTGATATCTTCTGGTGCCAGGTCGCAAACTTCCATTGTGCGAAGGCCCGTATGAAGCATTACAATAATAATGGTCTGATCTCGTAACGTACCGCTGTGTTCCGCCGCAGCAACCAAAGCGGCTTCTTCTTTTTCTGTCATCTGTCGGGGGCTTGTCTTTTCTGCCGGAACTAACTTCACCGGCTTTGAAGGATCACGGCGGATACGTCCTTCGGTAGTCGCCCACTCAAAAAATCGTTTAAGTGTAATTAAGCGGCGGTTGATAGTTGCCGGCTTTAATTCCATTGTTTTTTGCATGACTTCCCGGTATCGGGTCAACGTGGGGGTGGCCACATCCTCTAATCGAAAAGCAATATCCTCTTCCTGGTTGTCTTGTTCAGAACTCTCAAACCATCCAATAAACTGTTTCAGATCACTTGCATATTCCTTCAAAGTTTTTGGATTCAAGTCTTCCTCCGTGGAGAGGATGTATATGAAATCGTTAATTATTTGTTCTCCTTGTGCGGATATTACCTTTGGGATGCTCACTGTCGGAAACCCTCCAAATTCTTGACTTACATTAGCGGACATGATAATCTTATCTTAATTCATACATTAGCGGACATCAAGGGTGAATTTAAGATACATACAATTACCGCTAATATCAATTAGCGGACATTATGGAGGAATCGCTATGTCGATGCCAAAAGAAAAGTTCCACCGCATCATTGACCTGTTACCTGAAGATCGGTACGAGAGACTTGTGAAGGCGCTGCCCAAAATCATTTTTGAAGGCGAAAAAGATAGTGACGATTTGACTCCGGAAGAGCTGGTCGAAATTTTGGCTGAGGCAAAAAAGGCCAAAGAGGAAGTGGCGAAAGGCGAGTATGTCACTTTTGATGAGGTTTTTGGAGACCTGAGTAATGATGTATAAAGTGATCTTCCGCAAAGAGGTTGAAAAGTATATTAAGAAACTGGACAAACCCACACGATTGCGGATCCGAAACGCCATTCTTGAGTTAGCCGAGAACCCGTACCTTGATAAAAATGTCAAGCCCTTGGAAGGTGGCGAAAGCCTCTTCCGGAAACGTGTGGGGGACTTTCGGATCGTTTTTTCAGTTGAAAACGAACAATTAATTGTTTTGATCATCAAGGTTTCCAGTCGCGGTGACCTCTATAAAAACCTTTAATACATACGTGCCACTATGTGCACTCGAAAATCTAGCATGTTTGACGAATAATATAAGAAGTAAATCGGGAGGAATGTAGAACTTCCAACATATCGTAGGAGGTAACATCATTGAAGGAAGTTGTACAAAGCCATTTCTTTTGCCTTTATTGCAATCAACTACTTGAAGTGAACGAACACACATATTTTCAAAACGGGTTTTCGCTTTGTAGAAAACGCTTACTGCCATATTGGAACGTGTAACATCCATATGTCAGATGATACGAAAAAGGACACAAACAGTTGAATTGTACAGGTACAAGTACGTGGTCTAGCTGAAAAAGCTGGACTTTTTTTATTTGGCCGGCAAATAAAAAGTAAGCGTCAAATCCTGCACACCTACAAAGCTGCTTTGCCCCATGAGATAATCTTCCTCAGAATGAAGCAAGGGGGATTTTTTTATGACACAAGCAGAGCTTAGAGAGGTATGGATCGCTCGGATCCAAGACTACCGGTCTAGTGGAGAGCGTACTGCAATCTGGTGTGAACGCCACAAGGTTACGCCGCGCCAACTGTGGTATTGGATGCGAAAATTAAAAAAGGCTGATGAACAAACACAAGCAAACAGGAAACCGCAGTGGGTTCCCCTTCATATGGACGAAATGACATCTGACGGAGCCTCACCCCTGCTAGTCAAAGTCGGTTCGGCAACCATTGAGGTGAGACCCGGCTTCGAACCATCCCTGCTAGCCGATATCGTCAAGGCACTGCAAGTCCTATGCTAAGCGAAATTCAGGTGGATCGGGTGTATTTGGCTTCTGGCAGCACGGATATGCGTAAATCGATTGACAGCTTGGCCGCGCTCGTGCAGGAAGGTTTTCAACTTGATCCGTTTTCGCCCAGCTTATTTGTCTTCTGCAATCGTGGGCGCGACAAGTTGAAAATGCTCTACTGGGAGCACAATGGTTTCTGGCTGTTTTACCGACGCCTGGAGCGCGGCACGTTTGCCTGGCCGAACGAAAATTGCTCCGCACCGATATCCATTAGCCGCAGACAATTGCGCTGGCTACTGGACGGCCTTTCTCTGGAACAACGTCAGGCCCATCTTGAGGTGCGGGCCGAGATCGTCCTATAGGACTCCACCCGTCCTAAACGTTCACCCGATGGACACCGGCAATAGCAGGAGAATCAGGGGCGATGGCGAATTTCTTTGGTTATGGAAAACCAAGCCGATATGTCCCTACCTATAATTGAAGAACTATGGAACCAGAATATCGAACTGGCGAAACAGAATGCGGAGCTCAAGGCCAGAGTCTCCTGGCTTGAGGAGCAGTTCCGTATCGCGCAGCATCGGCGGTTTTGTGCATCCAGTGAAAAAACCGATCCGAGTCAATTGACGCTGGATATGTTCAACGAAGCGGAAGCCGAAGCCGATCCGTCGGTGCCGGAACCCACCGTGGAAACCATCACCTACCGCCGAAAGAAAACGCGTGGAGCGCGAGAAACGAAGCTTGAGGGGTTGCCGGTGGAGACGATTGAATACCGGCTGACCGAGGAGGAGCAGGTCTGCCCCTGCTGCACCGGCACGTTGCACGAAATGAGCACCGAGACGCGGCAGGAGCTCAAGATCATCCCGGCGGAAGTCAAAGTGGTTCGGCATGTGCAGTCAAAGTGGTTCGGCATGTGTGCCATGTCTATGGCTGCCGCCGGTGCGAGCAGGAGGCGATCCGCACACCGATTGTGACCGCGCCGATGCCCGCTCCTGTGGTGCCGGGCAGTCTAGTGTCGCCGTCGATGTTGGCGTATGTGATGAGCCAAAAGTATGTAGACAGCCTGCCGCTGTACCGGCAGGAGCAGCAGTTTCAGCGCCTGGGCGTAGAACTTTCACGTCAAACGCTGGCCAACTGGATCATCGCCGGCGCAGAACGGTGGTTGGCCCCCCTCT
>NZ_JBHSHC010000005.1:0-886 GCF_042652925.1 Effusibacillus consociatus | reverse complement strand
CCGATCCGTCGGTGCCGGAACCCACCGTGGAAACCATCACCTACCGCCGAAAGAAAACGCGTGGAGCGCGGGAAACGAAGCTTGAGGGGTTGCCGGTGGAGACGATTGAATACCGGCTGACCGAGGAGGAGCAGGTCTGCCCCTGCTGCGCCGGCACGTTGCACGAAATGAGCACCGAGACGCGGCAGGAGCTCAAGATCATCCCGGCGGAAGTCAAAGTGGTTCGGCATGTGTGCCATGTCTATGGCTGCCGCCGGTGCGAGCAGGAGGCGATCCGCACACCGATTGTGACCGCGCCGATGCCCGCTCCTGTGGTGCCGGGCAGTCTAGTGTCGCCGTCGATGTTGGCGTATGTGATGAGCCAGAAGTACGTAGACAGCCTGCCGCTGTACCGGCAGGAGCAGCAGTTTCAGCGCCTGGGAGTAGAACTTTCACGTCAAACGCTGGCCAACTGGATCATCGCCGGCGCAGAACGGTGGTTGGCCCCGCTCTATACCTATATGCATGCGGAGCTTCTGAAGCGAGATATTGCGCATGCGGACGAAACGACCCTTCAGGTCTTGAAGGAACCGGGACGCGCAGCACAAGCGAAGTCCTACCTGTGGCTGTATCGTACTGGGAGAATCGGCCCGAACATCATCCTATATGACTACCAGCAGGGACGGGGCGGCGAATATCCGAGTAAGTTCCTCAAGGGATTTACCGGATATCTGCAGACCGACGGGTACAGTGGCTACAACCAAGTGAAGGGTGTTACGCAGTTGGGGTGCTGGGC
This sequence comes from Effusibacillus consociatus, assembly GCF_042652925.1. NCBI lineage: Bacteria > Bacillati > Bacillota > Bacilli > Caryophanales > Alicyclobacillaceae > Effusibacillus > Effusibacillus consociatus. Next base: position 111 of record NZ_JBHSHC010000005.1, on the reverse strand, counting down.
CCATGCGAGGCGGAAATATCATGAGGCGCTTCAGGCGCTGCCCGTCGGTCAGCGGTCGCAGGCAGCGGCGGCAGAAGGACTGGCTTTTTGCAACGCGCTCTTTGAGGTGGA
>NZ_JBHSHC010000004.1:0-885 GCF_042652925.1 Effusibacillus consociatus | reverse complement strand
TACCGGCCCACTACGACGAAGAAACCGGAAAGTATGTGATCGATGTCCCGTTCCCGTGCAAATTTGACGTAGAAAATAAAAAATGGCTGTACGACCAGCCGGATACATGGGAAAACGTGATCGCACGTTTCAAAAAACGGGGGCCAAAAAATCAGGAGTTTGTCGCCCGCATTCAAAAAGGGAAACAAGAATTGGAAGAACTCCGTAAAGAGGTGGGATAAATGGGCAAACAAACTTCGGCTGAACAGCGTTATTGGGAAGCCCTAAAGGAAGTGATGGATCCTGAGTTCCCTGTCAGTGTGGTGGATATGGGGCTGATCTATGACATTAAGGAGAATCAGGGAATCATCGACTTGACTATGACCTATACAGCTGCCTCCTGTGCTTGCATGGAATGGATTGAGGGAGATATTAAAACGAGGTTGTTGAAAGAACCGGGTGTAAGTGAAGTGAACATTCAAGTGGTGTGGGATCCGCCTTGGACGGTGGATCGTTTAAGTCAGGAAGCTCGCGAGAAAATGAAGCATTGGGGGGTAAGTGCATGATGAATGCCGAAATCGGGCGCCGATATGAATATGACGTGTTCACCCGTATCAAGCGTGGTGACGACCTTGTGCATGTCGGTACGGTAGAAGCGGAAACGGACGAACTGGCGCAAGTGTATGCCACATTCACCTATGACGAAGAAGACTGGGCGGAGATGTGTGTAGTACGCAGGGACAGGATCAACTGGGTCAGGAAGCCGGTAGGATTATTCGAAAAGGAAGGGGTGAGGATCAATGAGTAAACAAACAGCAGGATTGCAGGCATTTACAGAACTGATTGAAGCCGTCGCCGACAACAAGTATGTGCTGGGCGACCGCCTGGTCGAAGTAGGGATTAGCG
>NZ_JBHSHC010000003.1:0-550 GCF_042652925.1 Effusibacillus consociatus | reverse complement strand
TACCGGCCCACTACGACGAAGAAACCGGAAAGTATGTGATCGATGTCCCGTTCCCGTGCAAATTTGACGTGGAAAATAAAAAATGGCTGTACGACCAGCCGGATACATGGGAAAACGTGATCGCACGTTTCAAAAAACGGGGGCCAAAAAATCAGGAGTTTGTCGCCCGCATTCAAAAAGGGAAACAAGAATTGGAAGAACTCCGTAAAGAGGTGGGATAAATGGGCAAACGATATGAATATGACGTGTTCACCCGTATCAAGCGTGGAGATGACCTTGTGCATGTCGGTACGGTAGAAGCGGAAACGGACGAACTGGCGCAAGTGTATGCAACATTCACCTATGACGAAGAAGACTGGGCGGAGATGTGTGTAGTTCGCAGGGGCCTGCTCAACTGGGTCAGGAAGCCGGTAGGATTATTCGAAAAGGAAGGGGTGAGGACCAATGGCTAAACAAACAGCAGGATTGCAGGCGTTTGTCGAACTGATTGAAGCCGTCGCCGACAACAAGTATGTGCTGGGCGACCGCCTGGTCGAAGTAGGGATTAGCG
>NZ_JBHSHC010000002.1:0-71205 GCF_042652925.1 Effusibacillus consociatus | reverse complement strand
TCAAGGTTAACGGATTTCATTCCGTTTTGTGCCTTGAGCGAAGCGAAAGGAATGGGTATAAAAATGAGTCTGCCGCTTGAAGGAAGAGTCGCCCTTGTCACCGGAGCGTCCCGTGGTTTGGGAAGGACGGACGCGTTGACGTTGGCGAAAGCCGGTGCGGATGTGATCGTGACCGATATATTGATCGAAGATGAGAACCTGGAAGAGATGACGGAAAAATTGGGCCCCATTGCCCAAATAATGGCCCAAACAAAAACAGTGTACACCAAATCGACAGCCGAACAGATTCGTGGATTAGGGCGACGATCCGTTGCTTTTCGTATGGATGTAACCGATCGGCAGCAAGTGAACTCGGTTATGGCACAGGTCAAGGAGCAATTTGGACGTATTGATATTCTGGTCAACAATGCGGCTACCTTGGATCATACGGCCCGATTGGAACACCAGAACGATGACTTTTGGGAGCGTGACCTCCGTGTAAATTTGACGGGTGCCTACAACTGCTGCAAAGCGGTTTGGCCTTACATGAAAGAACAAAACTGGGGCCGGATCATCAACATGGCTTCTGTCGCCGGAACGCTGGGCGGATATGGCCAGGCAAGTTACTCAACGACGAAAGCCGGTATTCTGGGACTCACTCGAACTTTGGCCCTGGAGGGAGCCCGATTCAATATTACCGTTAATGCAATTGTACCTGGGATTATCAATACGGAAGCCTTCCAGATGTCCAACCCGGAAATGCGGGAACGAATGATTGCCCGAACGGCATTCAAGCGGCCGGGGGAACCGGAGGATATCGCCAATGCGATTGCCTTTCTCGTATCTCAAGAGGCGAATTATATTACGGGTGTCGGTCTCCCGGTAACGGGTGGAATTGATCTGTTTACATTTTAATCATGAAAGGGTGAAGGATATGCGGGACCTGGATGCGGTCATTCTCGATGCGGTCCGAACCCCCATTGGGCGAAAAAAAGGTTCTCTTGCCGGGACGCGCCCTGATGAAATGGCGGCATTTCTCCTGAAAGAATTAGTGAGACGCAACCAATTGGCTCCTTCCGAAGTGGAAGATATCAAAATGGGGTGTGTGACCCAAATCGGTGAACAAGGCTACAATATCGGGCGCATGGCGGGGCTGATTGCGGGCTTTCCAGTGGATGTGTGCGGAGTGAGTGTGAATCGGATGTGTGCCTCCAGCTTGGAGACTCTTGCACAAGGGGCCCACGCGATCATGGCGGGAATGGCGGAATGTGTCATTGCGGCCGGCGTGGAAAGTATGAATCGTGTTCCAATGGGGAGTGACGGCGGGAATCTCAGTACTCTTCTGTTGGAGCAGCATACCATCCTTCCGCAGGGGGTTTCCGCGGAATTAATCGCGGAGAGGTGGAATCTTTCGAGAGAAGAACTGGATGAGTTTGCTTTGCACAGCCACGAAAAAGCGATTCGAGCACAAAAGGAAGACCGGTTCGATAACGAAATCATCCCGATTGAAATCCAAAACCCCGAGGGAGAAAAAATTCTCCTGGAGGCAGATGAGACACCGAGGCCGGGTACCACCCTGGAAGCATTAGCAGGACTGGCTCCTTCATTTCGTCCTGATGGCAGGGTAACAGCCGGAAATTCAAGTCAAATCAGTGATGGTTCGGCCGCGGTGCTGCTTGCCTCCCGCAGGAAGGCTCAATCACTCGGGCTGAAGCCTCGTGCTCGTGTGGTTGCGACCGGTTTGGCGGGAGTGGATCCCGAAATTATGCTGACCGGAATCATTCCTGCCACCGCCAAAGTACTGAGACGGGCCGGATTGTCACTCAACGATATGGATGTGTTTGAAGTGAATGAGGCATTTGCATCGGTTGTCCTCGCTTGGCAGAGGGAGATGGGTGTCGATTCTGAAAAAGTCAATCCCAACGGAGGAGCCATTGCGTTGGGCCATCCCCTCGGTGCAAGCGGTGCCCGCATTATAGCGACACTGGTCAACGAATTGGAACGACGGGAAGGACGTTACGGGATGGCAACATTGTGTATAGGATTCGGGATGGCGGTGGCGGTCATCGTCGAACGGGAGGCATACTGATGGAAGGAAAACATCTTGAAATTCAAATTCGGGATCGGGTGGCACTGATTACGATACATCGGCCCCCAATGAATACGTTAAGTCGGGAGACTCTATACGAATTGGAAACGATACTTAACGAGGCAGAAACGAACGATTCCATTGGCTGCCTGATCATCACCGGCTCCGGGGACAAAAATTTCTCTGCTGGTGCAGATATTTCCGAGTTTGGTGAAATGGGGGACCGGAAAACCGCTGAGAAGACTCTTCGGAGGATGAACGATTTGTTCAACTGGATTGAAGGCTTTCCCAAGCCCATCATCGCGTGTATTAACGGGAAAGCACTGGGCGGTGGAAATGAACTGCAGATGGCCTGCCATTTGGCGATCGCCGCAGATACCTCTGAATTGGGATTACCGGAAGTTCGGCTCGGGATTATGCCGGGCTACGGGGGAACTCAGCGACTGCCCCGTTTGATCGGCCGAAGACGGGCACTGGATTTAATGCTAAGCGGCGAACGAATCTCTGCTCAAACGGCCTTGGAGTACGGGCTTGTAAATCGGGTGGTATCGCAAGATAAACTTCGTGATGAAGCTTTTCATTGGGCCAAACAGTTGGCTGACGGCCCCCCGATTGCGATTAAGGGGATCCTCGATGCCGCTATAAGAGGAACCGATCAGAGTTTGATTCAAGGGTTGGAGATTGAGCGGGAGCATATGCTGACGGTCGCTCGCACGGAAGATGCGATTGAAGGGATTACGGCTTTCTTTGCCAAAAGCCCCCCATCTTTTAAAGGACGGTAGATGAAGATTCGACCGGGAACCACATCAACAGGGATGTGGTTTCTGGCGTCCTTGGATGCTGAACAAATAAATAGGAGGCCAACCGTATGGTTCATACTACATGTCTCACGGTTCGCTACGGGGAGACAGACATGTTCGGTCATGTTAACAATGCAGTTTACTTATCCTACCTGGAAGAAGCTCGTTTGCAGTTTATGGAGGATCTGGGGTTTGTGGTGGTTCCCTTGATCCTGGCGTCTGTGAAGGCTGACTTTAGAGCCCAGGCGTTTTTTAAACAAAAATTAGTTATCGAAACGGCAGTAGATCGAATAGGAAACAGCAGTTTTGACTTAGTAAACCGTATTAAAGATGAAGCTGCTGGACAACTGATTGTTGAAGCCCTTGTAACCATGGTGCATTTTAACTTTGATACAAAGAAAAGTGAACTGTTACCGGGGATTTTCCGGGAAAAGCTGTCTCAATACCTTGGGAAATAATCTTATTACGTTTCTACAAATTTGATTTCGTTCATCCGGATGGGTCAAAATCCAATGTTGAGCTTCTTCTTTATTCCGTAAATTGCTTACCAAGTCCATAGGTGAGGTGATTGAGGTCTTCGTCACTCCTGATCCTGGACTCCAAAACCGCATCGGTAATCTTTTACGGGTTCATGATGCGATCATTGATTCTGCTCATGGCAAGTAAGGGATACAAAAAAACATTTGAATTAGCTGATAAATTGTAATAAAGTGAAAATTAGGAACCTACATACTGACCGGTTAGTTTGTGGTCGGGATGGAGATGGTGATTTTTTAGACAGGGAGGACCGATTATGCGTGCATGGCTGGTGAAAGAGCTTGCCGATCCGGGCGAGGCACTGCATCTTGAGGAATTGTCAACCCCGACCCCGGAACGGGGAGAAGTATTAATTCGGGTACAAGCTGCAGCTTTGAATTTTTTTGATATTTTGTTATGTCAAGGAAAGTATCAGGAGAAGCCACCGTTACCGTTTACCCCCGGGGCGGAGATTTCCGGAACCATTACGGCGGCTGGTGAAGGTACAACCCTGAAAGTCGGGCAGCGTGTACTAGCTACACCTCCATTGCCGTCGGGAGGTTTGGCAGAATGGGTGTCTGTACCCGAGGAACACGTATATCCAATTCCGGATTCCATGTCTTGGGAAGAAGCCGCATCCATGTTTATCACCTATCAGACCGCCTACTATGCTCTGCATCGATGCGCCAAAATACAACCCGGTGAAGTGCTGTTGGTTCATGCAGGATCAGGCGGTGTGGGGTCAGCGGCCATTCAGTTAGGAGTTGCAGCGGGAGCCCGTGTTATTGCTACAGCCGGAGGGCCGGAAAAAGTCCGGATCTGCAAGGAATTCGGTGCTGAGGTAGCGATTGATTATCTCACAGAAGATTTCGTGGAGATTGTGAACAAGGTTACGGAAAAGCGCGGGGCAAACGTTATTTTTGACCCCGTTGGCGGTGATACGTTTGATCGCTCCCGAAAATGCATTTCGTTTGAAGGACGGCTGCTCGTGATTGGCTTCGCGGGTGGGCGGATCGCAGATGCACCCACCAACCATGCTTTAGTAAAGAATTATTCTGTTGTGGGAGTCCATTGGGGTTTGTTCCGACGTCTTATGCCGGAAAGGGTTGTGGAAGCGCATAACGATCTCATGGCATTGTACGAAAAAGGCGTCATTCGTCCTGCTGTCTTTAAGGAATTTCCGTTTGAAGAGCTTCCGCAGGCCTTAAATCTGTTAGCGACACGAAAAACCTGGGGGAAACTGGTCGTAAAACCGTAACAACTACTATCAAAAGGGGAGAGATGGCTATGCATTTGCGATTGAATGACGAACAGAAAATGATTCAGAAGACAATCAGAAGATTCGTTGAAAAGGAATTAATGCCTCTTGAACCGGAGGTTCTTCGCAATGAAAGAGAAGGCAAACCGGGCATTACTCCTGAACAAATCGAAGAACTCCAACTAAAAGCAAAGAAACTTGGATTTTGGGGCATTAACACGCCTGAGGAATACGGTGGGGCAAATCTGGGGCAGATGATGCAGGCGATTGTCGTAATGGAGTTGGGACGGACCTTCGTTCCCTTCCGATTCGGCGGTTTTGCCGACAACATCCTCTATTATTGCAACGAAGAGCAGAAAAAGAAGTATCTGATTCCTACCATCAATGGAGAACGAATTTCGTGTTTTGCGTTTACGGAGCCAGGAGCAGGTTCCGATACCAGACGGATTAGTATGCGTGCGGAAAAAGACGGAAACGAGTGGGTATTAAACGGGGAGAAAGTATTTATTACCCAGGGGAATGAAGCCGATTTTGCCATGGTATTTGCTGTTACCGACAAGGAGAAACAGGCACAGGGCCGGGGCGGTGTCACCTGCTTCCTGGTCGACCGTGACATGGGATGGCGTTCCGAGTACATCCACACGATGGGGGAGTGGGGACCTGCGTCGCTGATCTTTGAGGATGTGCGGGTACCGGAAGAAAACATTCTGGGCGAATTGCACGGTGGGTATAATCTTGGTCTGGAATGGATCGGATTTGCCCGCTGGATTGTCGGAGCAAGAGCCGTGGGGGCAGCCGAACGTTTGCTGCAAATGGCAATTGATTACTCAAAACAAAGGGTGACATTTGGGGAGCCAATCGCGGAACGGCAAGCGATCCAGTGGATGATTGCAGACTCCGCCGTCGAAATCGAAGCTGCGAAATGGCTGGTATTTAATGCAGCCTGGATGTTGGATCAGGGGATGGATAATCGTCATTACGCTTCCATGGCAAAATTGTATGGCGCCAATATGGGGAATCGGGTGGTGGATCGCGTTCTCCAGATCCACGGCGGAATGGGGTATACCAAAGAACTGCCGATTGAACGCTGGTACCGGGAAGCCAGATTATGGCGAATCTATGACGGGACGGACGAAATCCAGAGATTGATCATCGCAAGGAATCTGTTAAAAGGACATGTGAAAGTGGGAGAATCCGTTTAATTGATAGCTTTTTCACGACAAGGGAGCATGGCGGCGAAATAAAATACGTGTTGATATGAATAGTGCGGGAAAAACGCGGTTACATTACTGGTGGATTATAAGGAGGTGTTCACATGCCGTATCGAATTCAACAAGCTGCTCTACAGGCTGACCAATCCCTTCAACAGATCATCCAAATCGCTCAACAACTGCAGCAACAAGAACAGCAAAACGTAATCCTGGCTCAGCAATTCCAACAAGCGGAACAAAACGCTGCTAACCAATTGCGCTACATCCAGAATCTTGCTCAACAACATTTGGCTACCCACACTCACGGGCAAATTGGGTTTGGACCACAAACCATGGTTCAAACTGGATTTGTCGGGGGCGGACAATTCGGGGTAGGTCCGCAATCCATGTTCCAACCGGGTTTCGCTGGTACCGATCCGCAGCAAGTGAGACAAAACTATCCTCATTAATAATCGTGAGTAACACTGTAGACGTTGACTGCAAATGTATAGGTCCCTGTCCAAAGGAAGGTGGGCAGGGACCTATACATTTCCTCGGGAGCATTTGCCACATTTTCTACAGATCAAATTGGTATAATGGTCTCGGGCATTTTGTTTGCGCTCTTTTTCATTCTTTATTTTGTAATGAGGAAAGGGAAGGGTCAGTTTCGAAAAATATGGAAACGGGGATGGATTCTCTCCCTGATTGCGGTTCTGATTAGCGGAGGCATGGCTATATGGGGAAACCGGACAAGCGGAGGGGAGAGGCCATCACTCTCCATCATATCCACGGTCTGGGATATTCGAATGACGGAAGGCGGATTCTGATACCGGCGCATTATGGAATTGGGGTGTATTCAAATGGCAGCTGGGAAACTGTTGAAGGGCCCAATCATGATTATATGGGATTTTCCATGGCAGATAACGGATTTTACAGCAGCGGACATCCTGCGCCCGGTTCGAAATTAAAGAATCCATTAGGCATTGTCAAAAGCACAAATGAAGGAAAGAGCATTGAAACGTTAGGTTTATCGGGGGAAACAGATTTCCACGGGATGAGCGTGAGTTATAAAACCCATACGATCTATGTGTTGAATCCGGCACCAAATTCCAAAATGAATTCGGCAGGGATGTATTATTCAAAAGACGAAACGAAAACTTGGACCCGGAGTGAGATGAAAGGTGTAAATGAAGAATTGTCTGCACTGGCCATTCATCCAACGACGGATGCTGTGGTTGCGGTCGGTACTGAAAACGGGATTTATGTTTCCAAGGATTATGGACAGAATTTTGCTAAAATCGTGCCTAACATTCAGATAACTTCACTATTCTTTGGCAGGAAGGGTGAATTGTATGCAGGCGGGCTTGCGAACAACAAACCCTTCTTGCTGGAAATTGATGTGGACAGTAAAAAAACAGAAGAAATCAACATTCCCCCATTAAAAGAAGATGCGGTGACGTATATCGCCCAAAATCCGGTGAACGAGAACGAAATGGTGTTTGCCACCGTTAAGAAGGATGTGTACTTGTCCAGCGACAAAGGGGAAAGTTGGAAGTGGATCGCGGAGCAGGGAAAAGGCATTTCCACAACTCCCTAGTAATTTAAAAATTATATTTAGCGGACTTCCATTGCAATACTGAAGAGGTTCAGCATCAACTTCTCCATAACATTCCGATGAGGACCAAAATGAGGGCACCTAAAGCTATGAGAGCTATCTTTTTTACTAACTTGTTTTCTTCCGAGTGAATGCCGCAAACCGAAACCCCTAATAAGACCCGGGAAGGAGAAGCCATTGTCATATGGGAAGCACTGGTGTTTTGTCCGATTGCCAAAATCTCAGGAGATATGCCTAATTGAGCGGCGGTTTGAATCTGAAGTTTGATAAACATCGCATTGGCTCCGGTATTGCTCCCTGTTAGATACCCTCCCGTCGCACCAATCAAAGGCGACACCAAGAGAAATGACGAACCAAAAGCAAATGCGGCCGCACCCGCAAGAACGGCGGTCATTCCTGACGCAGACATTACCTCCGACATAGCCGAAAATGCAGCAGTGGACAGGGTAACAGGGATCCACTGTTTTAAGGTGGAGTGAAGAGCTTTTCGAATCGTCAATTTTGGCACTTTGAAGACCCCAATCGTAAACAAACAAGTGATCAGAATGGCAAATCCGGGAGAGTACAGCAAAGGGAGCCTGAACGAATAATTCGGAAACTCCAATACCAGATGGGTGGTGAGCAAATCCTTTGCTGCCGGAATCAACCGGGTGATGAATAGAGCCCCGGTGAGAAACAGATAAGGACTTAAAGCTTTTGTGATGCCATGTGCCTTTGATGCACCGGCTGCTGAGCGAATAAAGAACCACTCCGCTCCCATGGCAGCTAACGCTCCCAATACCCCAGCCAATTCGACACTGATAAATGTACTGAAGAACCAGACTGAACCCGCTAATGTGCACGTGACGATCGTACATTCAAACCATCGGTTGGCGAATCCTTTCCAACCTCGGGCAAGCAAAACCGCAACAATAGAGAAATAGAAAAAAGTCGGAACAGCCAAAATGGCGCTTCCCGCCCCCAAAGTTTGCAAAGGAATACCCCCGAGACTTGAACCTATCACTGTTCCGGAAGCCAACGCCCCCCAAGGAACGGCGCTCAATCCCAACAAGGACAATAAAGCCGCACGGAAACGGTCAAATCCAAGCTCGATTAAGATAGGAGCGGTCACTATTATGGCGATGCCAAATCCGCTTACCGACTCGACAAAAGGGGAAAACGCAACCACAAGCATCAGGACTTGTCTTACGGGATCGGATGTAGAATTAGAAACAAAAGTGGCGATTGATTTGATTGCGCCCGTCTGATTCATGAGGTGAAAAAGAAAGATTCCAGAGAGAAGCACATAAGCCACAATGGAAGAAATCAAGATTCCTTTTACTGAAGCCGTACCTATCTCCGGCCATTCCAAGCCAAATTGCGGGTTGAGTACAGGAATTATGACCGCAGTCAAGTATCCGATAACGCCCGCTCGTAAAGCGGATTGTTTAAGGATGAACAAACAGAGAAAGATCACGAGAATAGGGAGCAAAGACACTGCAATCGCCATGAAGGGACCCTCTTTTCTTCAAATACTGAAAAGAATATACTAAAGTGGATATGATTTCATCATAGGAAAAATCGGTTTGGATAGTCAAGGAACTTTTTCCTCTATAGTGGAATTGATCTGGGACGGAGGGTATACAGTGGGATTCGGAAATAATGTGAAACAAGCAAGGAAGGGAAAGGGGCTCACATTACAGGAACTGTCGGAGCTAAGCGGAGTCAGCCGCTCGATGCTGTCCCAAATTGAACGGGAAGAAAAAAACCCCACCATTCAAATCGCTTGCCAAATCGCGGAAGCTTTACACTTGACTCTGTCGCAGCTGTTAGGGGAACAGGACAGGCAGGAAGTCATTCTTATTAAGAAAGAACAAAGATTGGTCTATAAGGATGAGAAATCGGGTTTCGAACGTCATCTTCTTTCTCCTTCCTTTCCTTCAAAAGGAGTGGAATTTATCTTAAACATTGTGCCGCCGGGAAAAGAATCGGGAGTCTTTCCTCCCCATACCTCCGGTGTCAAGGAATATATGACGGTTGCCCAAGGAAAGCTGCGGGTTGTATTGGGAGAGGGGAATGTGGTTCACGAATTGCAAGCGGGAGACTCCTTGTACTTTGAAGCCAACTTGCAGCACCAATTTATTAATATTGGGGATCAGGAATGCCATTATTACCTCGTGATCGATTCCCGAGCGTGATAATCATGATATAATCGTGTTAATAGAGGTGATCGAAATTGTATAAAAAGGATATTCAAAGAATTCGCATCATGCAGTATTTCATTGAAGCAACAGTGAAAATCATTGAAGATGAAGGAATTGAAAACGTCACCATCCGTAAAGTCGCGGATCTGGCAGGTTATAACAGTGCTACGATCTATAACTATTTTCAGGAAGTTTCCCATTTAATCTTTTTTGCAGCCATGACATTTTTAAAGAAATATACCGATGCGCTGCCGAAGTACATTGAAAAAGGAAACACGCCATTAGAAAAATATATTTTGATCTGGGAATGTTTTTGCAAATATTCTTTCTTGGAACCTCAAATTTACAATGCGATTTTCTCCTCCAATTTGGGCGGGCAGCCCGAAGATTTAATCGAAAAATACTATACGATTTTTCCGACAGATATCACGAATCTTCCGGAAGAATTGATCCCCATGGTGCTTGAATCCAATCTATTAAAAAGGGGAAGACTCTCTTTAGAAAAATGTGTGCAGGAAGGATACATCAAAGAGGAAAACGCGGAAGAAATTAACGAAATGGCCACCCTCGTATGGCAGGGAATGCTCACCCTGCTGCTGAATAAAAGGCGGAATTATACCCCGGAAGAAGCGGTAGAAGCCACCATGAAATATATTCGGCAAATCGCGGTGAATGCGAATCACTTTGTTTTTAAACAGTAACAATGGAAAAAGGTCTGAGTCAACGTGAACTCAGACCTCGTTTGTGTTGGCGGAAAACTAGGTGAGTGAGTTTTGAGCTTCTCCAGCTTGATCCCGATGCAGGTTCCGCAGCGGCATAGGTTGGCAAATCCGTCGGGTCAAAGACGAGACAATGAAGATGGTGATTAATCCGGCCAGCATAGCGAAAGTGCGGAACGGGAAGAGCACCACCCCATCTTCAATCATGGGATAAGGCAGGATTGGCGGGAGACCCAGGAGCGGTTCCCCTCCGCCGATTCGTAAGACCAGGGCGACGACAAAACCGGCAAGTGATCCGTACCAATTCGCTCCTTTGTAGAATAGGGCGGTTGTTAATTGAGGGAAGAGGATTACATAGACTAAATCGCTGCACAAATACCATAGGGCATAAACGCTCTTAGCAGAGAGGGCGATCAGCGTGGCTGCCGATCCGATAATCATGATGGAACGTTTGATGATTTTGTCCAATTGGACTTGGGTGGCTTTTGGTTTCACCAGTGGGCGGTAGACGTTCCAAGCCGCCATGCCTGAGGCGGATAGCATAGAAGCAGCAACGGCGGCCATAACCGCTGCAGCCAGTCCGCCGAGTGCAATTGCACCAACAAAATCAGGAGTCATAAATTTGAATACATATGTGAGAATCATGGAGGAGTTTTCAGGGGCCGAGGTTCCCAAAGCACCCCAATCGGCTTTATATCCCGCTATTCCGATCAGGGCCGGCGGAATCGCCGCGACTGCACAAAAGAGACCGGCAGTAATGGACAGCCACATGGCAACATTTTCATTCTTTGCGGAGAGCACACGCTGGAAATAGCTTTGCCAGGGAATTCCCCCGAGGATTAAAAGGAGTGCAAAATCCCACCAGTTCCAGTAGAAATTGCCCCAGGCCGGATCCTTCCATCCCATCAGAGGCGGGAAGATATTTAAAGATCCCTTCATTCCTTCCGAGTAGTGAGCAAAAGCGGCTTCGAAACCGCCTGCGCTTCCGAAGGCAAACGGGACGGCAAGCAATAATCCGAGAAACATAATCGATAACTGTAAAACATCCGTATGGGCAACCGCCCATAAACCGCCCACCACCGTGTACGCGAGTGCAACGATTGCCGAAAAGATGATGGACACGGTAAAACTTAATCCAAGAATTATGCCAAAGGTGGTCCCAAGAGCGGTTAAAATGGCGGCGCTCCAAAAAATTTCGCCCAGAACAGCCGGGATATAGAGAAGGCTGGACATCTTTTTGCCAAAGCGGGCTTCCAACGGATCCAACATGGTCATAAATTCGTAACGGCGCATTTTTTTGGCATAGAAGATTCCGCCGATAATCAGACTGACGGCATAACACCAGGGAGCCTGGGTCCATACAAAACCGGATTTATATACGCTTTCGGCTGTACCCGTGATATAGCCTCCTCCAACCCAGGTGGCGGTCATGGTGAACATTGAAATCCACAGAGGCATCGATCTTCCCGCCACCAGCATGTCATCTGTCTTTCCGATTTTATTTCGGATCGAAATGGCCCCAATATAATAGATTACACAATACATCAGGAGCATTATGAACAACCCGGGCCAATAAAGCGGTTTATCGGAAAAGAGTGAGTAGACATAAGCGATTGCCGTAAAGAGCAAAAAACCTGCAATGGACGTCCGACCGGATGTCCAAAATTTACTTTTCTGCTGGATTGCAGAGTTCTCTGATATCAGCGGCGTTTCAACCGTTGAATTGAATTCCTGCATTCGATTTCACTCCTTATCATCTTACTTTGTCAACAATACTAATAACGGAGCAAATATGGTAGAATCATTTATACACTTGAAAGGAAAGCGTCCCTTTTCAGGTGGAATGGGCTCAGTGCGACAACCTTCCGGGTCTGCAAACCAAGTTTGTCGCATTCAGCCCTTTTTTTGGAGTGTTCTGAAATACCCCCCTTTCTTGAAATAAGTAAATTTTTGAGAGCTTATAATATCTCATACCCCCATTCTTTTTTTTTGTTTATGTTAACTCTATTTGACGGGAGGCGGACCTTCCGGGCAAATACAGTTAATCCCCTTCAGGAAGGCCATCAATCAACCGGAATATTTCTCCGGATCGAAAAGCGTCAACCAGTTTTTTCAACCAATCATAATACTTTTTCGACTCTTCTAATTGGTCCAGATCAATTTGGGCTTTTTGATGTATGGTTTGAGGGGTATCCGGGTCGTTCACGAGGTTGATTAATATGTTCTCCGACCTGTTGATAGCTTCTAAGTTTACAAGGATTTCCCGATCCCATTTTTTACAGAAAAAAGCGATGAACGATTTGAAGAAATCTTTTTCAGCTTCATAAAGATCCTTTCTTACCCCTTTTTGCCAAACCTTCTGTATCATGAAAATCTCCATGAGGGAGTGTACCCCTGTGCTCATGGACGGTTTGCTCATGCCCATTTGTTTGCTCATTTCGTCTAATGACATCGGCTGGTCGCTAAAATACAGGACACCGTACAATCGGCCAACGGAGGGAGTTACTCCGTATAAATCCATCGTTTCGGAGATTGCATCGATCACAATATGTTCTGCTTCTTCGAGCAGCTCCTTATGGTTCAGCTGTTCTTTTGGTTTCATGGCTTCAGAACTGTAATTCGATTGAAAGTTCAGCATAATTCACCTCTACGATTCGGTCGAAATTCAAGAATTTTAAGATAACTATATCAAAAAAGATGTAGATGTCAACGAAAAAATTCTGATAATTTTAATATTGACCAAAATATAATCATGATGATATCATTCAAATAGTTTAAAAAATTCTAAACAAACTGAACGTTTGGGGGGATTGCTCTTGAGAAAAATGTACATCAACGGAAATTGGGTAGAAGCCCGTTCCGGTAAGACAAAAGACATAATGAATCCTTACAATCAAGAAGTAATCGCAGTGGTTTCGCGGGGGGATCGCGAGGATGCCCGGGATGCCATTCAAGCTGCCAGAAAAGCATTTGATGAAGGCGAGTGGCGGAACGTATCAGCTTACGAAAGAGGATCTCTGTTATTTCACGTCGCTGAAAAAATTCGAAAGTATAAAGATGAGTTAGCGGAATTGGAGACTTTAAACACCGGCAAAACTCTTACTGAAAGCTTGGCGGACATGGATGGAATTGCCGGGGTATTTCAATATTATGCTGGATTGGCTGATAAAGACGGGGGTTCTATCATCGAATCTCCGAATCCGAATTCGGTGAGTCGAATGGTCCGGGAGCCGGTAGGCGTATGCGGACAAATTGCGCCTTGGAATTATCCTTTGCTGCAAGCTTCATGGAAAATCGCCCCTGCACTGGCAGCCGGAAATACAGTCGTGGTTAAACCCAGCGAGATCACCCCTTTAACAACTATTAAACTTGCAGAAATTATGGAAGAAGCAGGATTTCCTCCAGGCGTAGTGAATGTCGTGCTGGGTCCGGGTTCGACGGTTGGACAGGAAATAGCGGAAAACCATGATGTGGATCTGATTTCCTTCACGGGGGGCGGAGTTGCCGGAAGACAGATTATGCAGGCGGCGGCCGGGAATTTCAAGAAGATTTCGCTTGAATTAGGCGGCAAAAATCCGAACATCGTGTTTGCGGATGCCGATTTTGAAACAGCGGTGGACTATGCCCTGAATGCTGTCTTTTTCCATGCAGGTCAGGTATGTTCCGCCGGTGCACGACTCCTGGTGGAGGAATCCATACACGATCGATTCGTCGAGGCGGTCGTGAATCAAGCCAAGAACATACAAATGGGCAGCGGTTTTGATGAAAAAACCCAGATGGGACCTGTTATTTCCGCCGATCAGTTAGCAAGCGTCGAGAGATACATTCACATGGGAATCGAAGAAGGAGCGAAGCTGGTCTTGGGGGGAAAACGTCCAAATGTTCCGGAATTGCAAAAAGGATTTTTCATTGAACCGACGATTTTTACAAACTGTCATACTGAAATGCGAATTGTACAGGAAGAATCATTCGGCCCTGTCATGACAGTTGAAAAATTTGCAACGGAAGAAGAAGCGATCCGACTCGCCAATGACAGTGTCTATGGCTTGGCCGGGGCGGTGTGGACGCAGGACATGAACCGGGCGGAACGTGTTGTGAAGCGGCTGCGGATGGGTACCACGTGGATTAACGATTATCATCCATATTTCCCGCAAGCGCCATGGGGGGGATATAAGCAGTCCGGGATCGGCCGGGAATTAAGTCACGTCGGCTTAGAGGAATATACCGAAATCAAACATATCTACATGAATATTAATCCGCAACCGATGGGGTGGTTTAAATAAATTCAACTATCAAAAAAGAGAGGGGCAAAAAGTATGTTCATGCGTTTTGAGAGAATGGGAAGATTGAAGAGCTTTGAGATGCCGACTGTAGTGAAGCACGGAATTGGTGTGATTAAAGATGCCGGTCAAGAAGTGAAAAATTTGGGAGTTGCGAAAGTTCTGCTGGTGACCGACCCGGGCGTGCGAAAAATGGGACTCGCGGATCCCGTGATTAACAGCTTGAAAGAAGCCAATGTGGCGGTCGTCATTTTTGATCAAGTGGAGCCTAACCCTTCCATTCATATCGTTGCAAAAGGAACAGAGATGTATTTGCAAAACAAATGTGACGGGCTTGTGGCTGTCGGCGGGGGGAGCTCGATGGATACCGCCAAAGCGATCGGGGTTGAGGTGGTTCACGGGGAACCCGTATTGAATTATGAATGCGCGGAAGGGAAGAAGCCCCTTGCAAAACGAATTCCCCCTCTGACCACGATTCCCACTACAGCCGGTACGGGAAGTGAAGTCACACAGTGGGCTGTGATTACAGACCCCTATCGTAAATTTAAATTTAATGTAGGCGGGCCCCTCATTGCAGCTCACTTGACGATTATTGATCCCGAACTCCATATTTCGATGCCTCCGCGAATTACAGCAGCGACCGGGATCGATGCTTTGTCTCATGCGATTGAGTGTTATACCTGTCACTATGCTCAACCCATGACAGATGCGGTCGCATTATTGGCGATGGAATATATCGCGAAATATTTGCGACGGGCATACTCAAACGGAAAAGATATTGAGGCTCGATACGGAATGGCGAAAGCTGCCATGCTTGCAGGATTGTCCTACGGCAGTGAATCTGCCGGCGCCGCCCATGCGATGGCACAAACGCTCGGAGGTATTATTCCGGTGGCGCATGGAGAATGTGTGGCCGCGATGCTCGGACCGGTGATGGAGTACAACTGGATGGGAGAACCTGAAAAATTCGCCCGCATCGCACAAGCTCTAGGCGTGAACATCCATGGTTTAGCTCTCGAGGAAGCAGCAAAAGCGGCTGTAAGAGAAGTTTACCGGTTGGTGAAGGACGTCCAAATTCCAACTTTGGAACAACAAGGAGTTCCTGCTGACATGATCCCGCAATTGGCAGAGGAAGCTTTTAAAGATCCGCAAACAGTGGGAAATCCTCGGGATATTAATGTGAAGGGGTATGAGTGGATCTATCGCCGTTGCTATAACTTGGAACCTTCCACTATTTAAAACGGAGTCTTCGACAGAATAAAAAGAATTACCGGCAAACCCATATGAGGCTTGCCGGTCCTTTAAATTGAAGGAACAGGTATATCTAACAACATCCATCAACACCACAAGTAAGTCCCTCGGGGACTTGCGCTTGTTGTTTTTGCAGCTCTTCGTGAATCACCTTTTCCAATGCAGATTGACTATACATTCCACGTAAAACTCGTTCACCAATCACAAAAGTGGGAACAGCCGTAATATTAGCCTCATGATAGGCGTGATCCAAAGCTTTTTTATGTGCTTCCTTGTATTTTCTGATCTCAAGAGCTTCTTTGAATTCCTTTGTGCTTAGGTCGATTTCACCCGCAAGCTTTGTTAAAACTTCAATGTTCCCAATGTCTTGCTCTTCCTGAAAGAACGCTGTAAACATGCGATGATTGTATTCGTTTGCCTTTCCATGCTCCTTGGCATACTGGTACCCTTCAAATGCAAGATGGGTGTGAGGTTGCGGCAGCTGCTTCAAGCGGACCCTCCGCCAAAAAGCAAAAAGGTCAAACATAATCGGAGTACACTCGGATTTTTAGAGTCATGTTGCATTTCCTCCTATATCCTGAATTTTATAAAGTATATATTTTTTGTTCAGTAACCTCCGTTACAGAATTTCCAATTTCATTTTCACTTTCACTTTCAGCTGTATGTCCATGGTTGGCTGCCATCTCATTTTTTAATCCTTTCAACAATGCCCAGCACATGATGACCATCACGATAGCGAAAGGAAAAGCAGCCGTTACGGAGGCGGTTTGCAAAGCCTCAAGTCCTCCGCTTAAAAGCAGGACAATTGCGACAAACGCCTGGATGGTGCCCCATGTGATCTTGATCTTATTGGAGGGATTCAAATTTCCCTGTTCGCTCAGCATTCCCAATACAAATGTGGAAGTGTCGGCGACCGTAATGTAGTAGGTGACAATGATTATGAACCCAAGCACGTTTAACAGGGAAGTGAAAGGAAAGAGCTCGAAAAGTTTGAACAAGGCCAGCGATACGTCGGCGGTTACCTGTTTGGCCAAGGCGGCATTCCCGAGATTATGAATAAAATGGAGTACGGAACCGCCGAAGACGGAAAGCCAAACAAATGTCCCCAGGGTGGGCGCAAGCAATACGCCGAACACAAACTCCTTTATCGTCCGGCCTTTCGAGATGCGGGCAATAAACATCCCGACAAACGGTGCCCAGGCAATCCACCATGCCCAATAAAACAAGGTCCAGTTGGCCAACCATTCATCTTTTTTGAAAGGTTCCAGGCGCAGACTCATGGATGGCAAATTGTTGATATAACTGCCCATGGTATGGATCAAGGTCTTGAAAATTTGTGTTGTGGGGCCGAGTACCAGCATCACCGCCATAATCAGAAACGACAGGATCATGGTTGTATTGGACAGGTATTTGATGCCCCGTTCCAGTCCCGTACTAATCGAAATCATATATAAAACGGCGGCGACAGCAATAACCAAAATCTGAACTGTGGTGGAATTAGGGGTAGCAAACAAGGAATTCATTCCACCTGCAACCTGCATGGCTCCCAGCCCCAAAGAAGTAGCGATCCCGAATACTGTGGCAAACACGGCCAGAATATCGATCGTCTTGCCAATGGGGCCGTGAATCCTGTTTCCAAGCAGCGGATAGAAAGCGGAGCTGACGAGTGCAGGAAGCTTTTTCTTAAATTGAAAGAAGGCGAGACTTAAACCGATCACCGTATAGATGGCCCAAGGGTGAAGTCCCCAGTGGAAAAAAGTGTACTGCATCGAGAGGCTTGCCGATTCCGCTGTGGATCCCGTACCGTAAGGCGGTGAGACATAATGATAGACAGGTTCCGCAACTCCCCAGAATACGATCCCTATACCCATGCCTGCACCAAACAACATGGCCAGCCACGAACCTGTACCAAAGCTTGGACGATCGGTATCATCTCCCAATCGGATGTTTCCGAAACGGGAAAAACATAAATAAACGGAAAAACAGAGGAACAACATTGCTGCGATCAGATAAAACCAGCCAAATTGATCGATGGTCGTTTTTAGAAATGTGGAAGAAATGGCCGATAAACTTTCGTTAAAGAAAATGCCCAGCAAAATAAAAATGCTGGTAAGCAATAACGACACACGAAAGACGATTCTGCTGTTTCTGTTTTGTTCCACCACACTAAGCCCTCCTTATGGATCTTCCCGTATGGAATCCCGACCTGGGTCCACGGAAGTGAGGGTCATCTGCAGAAAATTGTTCCCCTGGATACGGTCATGCAGTGAAAAACCTCCTTCTGCGCCTTTCCTACGACAATGCAATCGCTTATAAAAAATCGTACTGCATAGTCTTATCGGTTGTTGATTATGATTATATAGTAATCATGATTATTTTGGAATATAAAATTTAGAATATTCACTAAAAGTTTCAACGAATCTATTATTCTGTCTAAAAAAGCTAGTGAATACCCTGTTTAAAAATTTTGGAAATATTCTTTACAAAATCTCTAATCATGATTATTATATAATCAAGTTCTAAAAATCTAAATGCAATCTTCTGAAGGGGGAAAGTTATGAGATTGGAAATGGGGAATTTTTATGTCAAAGATGTTGTCTTTGGAGCCGCCACCTCCTTCCAAGATGGCGTGCTGACCATTCATAAAGACGAAGCGTTAAGTGTAGTTCTTCAAGATGACCATATCACCGAGGTTGATCTGGTGATCGCAAAACCGGGGGACCCAATTCGTATCACACCGGTCAAGGAGGCGATTGAACCGCGGTGCAAGGTTTCCGGCGGCGTGATGTTCCCTGGTGTACTCAATAAATTGATGCCTGCGGGCAGCGGACGGACTCATGCCTTGAAAGGCAGCTGTGTATTGGCTGTCGGAAAACGGTGGGGAGGATTTCAGGACGGTCTGATCGATATGAGCGGACCGGGTGCCAAGCAGACGATATTCTCGCAATTGATCAACATCTGCCTGGTCGCCGATACGGACGAAGAATTTGAACGATATGAGCAGCAAAAGAAAAATAAAGCTCTGCGCTGGGCAGGCATGCGCTTGGCGGAATATATCGGGAACTGTGTGAAAAATATGGAACCCGAAGAACTTGAGATTTTCGAGCTTCCTTCTCTGGATCAGCGAAGTGAAAAAGTCCGGAATCTGCCGGGCGTCGTTTACGTTATGCAGCTTCAATCTCAAATGCTTGAAAACGGTTACAATGCATTGGTTTACGGGTGGGATTCGAATCATATGCTGCCAACCTATATGCATCCCAATGAATTGCTGGATGGAGCTGTCATCTCAGGAAGTTTTATGCCCTGCTCATCCAAAATCTCCACCTATCAGCACGTTAACAATGCGACGATTAAGCGTCTGCTGAGCGAACATGGCAAGACTCTCAACTTCTTGGGAGTGATCGTTTCCAACCTGAATGTTCAGTTGGAAGAGAAAACCCGCTCCGCACTTTTTGTTCGCCAATTGGCCACCGCCTTGGGAGCACAGGGCGCCATTGTTTGCGAGGAAGGCTACGGGAATCCGGATGCGGATTTCATAGCAGTGTTTAATGCGTTGGAGGAGGCCGGCATCAAAACGGTCGGGATAACAAATGAGTGCACAGGACGTGACGGACGTTCCCAATCGCTCGTGGACTTGTCGGAAAAGGCGGATGCGATCGTTTCAACTGGCAACGTTTCACAGCTGCTGAAACTGCCACCGATGGAAATTGTGATTGGAGATCTTGAATCCCTGGCGCGGGACGGGAACTCCGGAGGTTGGGAAGGAAGCGTCAAAGAAGACGGTTCCATTGAAATGGAGAATAACGGGATGTTCTGCTCGGATGCGAACACCGGGGAGTATTACAAAACGGTAGTTGATTATTAGGGGGGTGCCGGATGAAAAGGGCCATTCATTATATCAATCAGTTTTTTGGACAAATAGGCGGGGAGGAGAAAGCCGACTACGAGCCTGACATCAGGGAAGGCGCAGTAGGACCGGGGCTCCTTCTGAAAAACCTGTTGGCCCCTGAAGTGGATCTCACTCATACGATCATTTGCGGCGATAACTTCTTCGGGTCCAGAAAAGAGGAAGCCATCACCAGAATTCTTCACTTTCTGGAAGACAAGGAATTCGATTTTTTCATTGCAGGACCGGCTTTCCTTGCTGGACGATACGGTTTTGCGTGCGCTGAAATCTGCAAAGCGGTGGAAGAAAAATTCGGAGTTCAGGTCATTACCAGCATGCACGCGGAAAATCCGGCTGTGGAAATGTTCCGCAAGGAGTTGTACATCTTCTCGGGCGGCAACAGTGCGTCCGCAATGAGAAAAGACGTACCCGTGATGGCCGATTTCGTAAAAAAGCTTGCGACAGGAGCGGAACTGGGCCCTGCCAAAGAGGAAGGATATTTCCCGCGCGGAATCCGCTTGGAGTCGTTTGTCACCCCACCGGTTTCCGGGGCGGACCGTGTCGTCGATATGCTGCTCAAAAAATTAAATGGAGAGCCGTTTGAGACGGAAATGCCGATACCACAAATTGACCGGGTGCCAATTGCTTCCCCCGCAGATTTGAGCACGGCGACAGTCGCTTTTGTAAGTTCCGGCGGGATTGTGCCTGTCGGCAACCCCGATCGTATCCAATCCGCTTCGGCAACCAAATGGGGGAAATACAACATTTCCGGGCTGGATTCTTTACAGGCGGGCGAATGGCAGACCATTCATGCCGGATTCGACCCTTCCTTTGCTAATGAGAACCCGAACGTGATCGTCCCTCTGGATGCACTGCGCGAGTATGAAAGAGAAGGGAAAATCGGCAGGATTCATGAGTACATTTATTGCACGGTCGGAACCGGGACGACTCAGGCTGACGCAAGCCGGATGGGACGGGAAATTGCCCAGCAGCTTCGCGATGCGAATGTTCAGGCGGTAATTCTCACTTCCACCTGAGGAACCTGTACTCGTTGCGGCGCAACGATTACGAAAGAAATTGAAAGGAGTGGCATTCCGATCGTACAGATGGCAAACCTGGTTTCGATTGCGACAACAGTCGGCGCGAACCGGATTGTACCTACAGTTTCCATCCCTTATCCGCTGGGGAATCCAAACGCTTCCCCGGAAGACCAGTGGAAACTTCGGAAGCATCGAGTGGGGGTTGCCTTGGAGGCACTGGCGACCGACGTCCAGGAAGCGACCGTTTTTGAAGTGAAGATCTGATGAGAGGCATGGCTGCAGTTCGGGAGAGGGGTGAGCTCAAGTGACCACCGATAAAGTCTACGACGTGATTATAGCAGGAGCAGGTCCAGGAGGAATGACCGCGGCCGTCTATACTTCACGGGCAAACATGAAAACCTTGATGATTGAAAAAGGGATTCCGGGCGGTCAGATGGTGAATACGGAAGACATAGAGAATTATCCCGGTTATGAATCGATTCAGGGACCTGAACTCTCGGAAAAAATGTTCGAACACGCAAAAAAATTTGGGACGGACTATCTTCGAGGCCATATCAAACAGATTCGAGACGGTTATCCCTATAAAACAGTGACCGTAGACGAACAAGAATTTAAGACAAAATCGGTTATTGTGGCTACCGGTGCGGAGCATCGGAAACTGGGGGTACCGGGGGAGCAGGAGTTTTCCGGCCGGGGTGTATCGTATTGTGCAGTTTGTGACGGTGCTTTCTTCGCTGATTTGGAGCTGGTGGTTATCGGAGGCGGGGATTCGGCCGTTGAAGAAGCCTTATTTTTGACCCGGTTTGCAAGCAAAGTCACCATTATTCACCGCCGGGACACATTGCGAGCCCAGAAAATCATCCAAAAACGGGCTTTTGAGAATGAAAAAATTGCATTTATCTGGAATCATCAAGTCAAAGAAATTCGTGGAGACGATATGGTTTCCGGTGTTTTGATTCAGGACACGGTGAACGGCGAGGAGTGTGAATATCCCTGCCAAGGCGTGTTTATCTATGTTGGAATGGATCCCATTTCGGAATGTGTAAAAGAGCTCGGAATTACGAACGAGTCCGGATACATTCTGACTGATGGGAACATGCGGACGAAGGTGCCCGGCATATTTGCCGCTGGTGACGTGAGGGAAAAAACTTTGCGCCAGGTGGTAACCGCTACAGGGGATGGAAGCTTGGCTGCTCTAGCTGCCCAACATTATGTAGAAGATCTGGAAGAAAAGTTGAAAGAACAAATGGTTGGTTCAAACCTCCAGTAAAGCAGGTGGTTCTATGTTTACACCGGTCATCAAAGGAACATCGAATGTGATTGTTCACACTCCCAGTTTGGTGAGGCATGGCTCGAAGCCGGAAAGAGAAATCCAAAAGGATCCCTCTCTTCTTGATAAGATCTTGGGGAATCTCAGGAGTTATGAAGAAGCAGTCGCATATCCGCCCAATCAAGTGTTTATTGGGAATCTGAGACCGAGCGGGCTTCTCGGTTTTGAGGGGCCCTGGTACAAATCAGCGGTAAGCGATGCGAAACGATTTGGTTCCAGCGGGGAAATAATGCCTGAAGACGAGTTTTACGGCTGGTTAAAAATATCAGATGAGTATGAGTTGGTTCTGCTGGAAGAAGGATTTTTGTCAGACTTGAAATTCAAATTGGAACATCATCCTTTACTCACTGCCAATGATCTGAAACGATTAGGGAATGGGGTAAGCGAAGCACTTATCGAAGAAAAAATTTCGTCAGCTCATGCGATTCCCCTTTATATCGAGAAAACGAAATTGATCGGATGCATGTTGGGGGGGCATGAAGAAGACCACAATCTCATTGCGGAGATTCTGTTGGAAAACCTGTGCAATAAGGCTTCAGGTCTTGTGGCTATGCGCCATGCACTAAAATCATTCGATATCAATCCGGAACAGATCGATTATCTAATCGGCTGTGATGAGGAGGCGGTGGGGGACCGTTATCAGCGCGGCGGGGGAAATATGGCAAAATCGATCGCCGAACTTGCGGGATGCGTGAATGCGAGCGGGTCCGACATTAAGTCGTTCTGCTGTGCTCCAACTCATGCGGTGGTTGTTGCCGCAAGTCTTGTTCAGTCTGGACTTTACAATGAAGTACTGGTCATTGGCGGGGGATGTATGGCGAAACTGGGCATGAAATATGCCGGTCATTTGAAACATAAAATGCCGATTTTGGAAGATCAGATGGGAGCCATTGCCATCCTTGTAGGCCGGGATGATGGGAAAAGTCCTGTGATCAGGCTCGATGCGGTCGGAAAACACAATATCGCTGCAGGCTCTTCTGCACAGGCGATCTACCGATCACTGGTTGTGGATCCATTGGAACGGATCGGGAAACGAATCTTGGATGTCGATAAATATGCTGTGGAAATGCACAATCCGGAAGTAACTGAACCAAATGGAAACGGCAATGTTCCGAGGACTAACTATCGGACGATTGCCGGTATGGCGGTATTAAAAGGAGAAATGGCGAAAGAGAAGATTCCGGACTTTGAAATCTCTTATGGGATGCCGGGATTTTCACCCACACAAGGGCATATTGCGGCTGCCATTCCATTTTTGGTTCATGCCAGGGAAATGATCATGAATCAGGAAATCAAGAACGCCATGTTTGTCGCGAAAGGGAGCCTGTTCCTAGGTAAAATGACAAAATTGTCTGATGGAATGTCGTTTCTGATTGAGAAAAACAAAGGGGTGAAAGTGGGATGAGGGAAGTCAACAAAGAGAATTTTGCGAGTGAAGTGATTGAATCGGAAAAACCGGTCCTGGTTGATATTTGGGGACCAACTTGTCAGCCTTGTTTGGCGCTCATGCCGCAAGTGGAAGAACTGGCAAAAGTCTACGATGAAAAAGTCAAAATCGTAAAGCTGAACAGTGCGCAAAATCGACGGCTTTGCGTTGACCTGCGTGTGATTGGGTTACCCGCTTTTCTGTTGTTTAAAGACGGCCAGGAAGTCGGACGATTGAGCAGCAAAGAAATCAGTATTCATGATGTGGAGAATCTGCTGAAAACTGCTATTTAATCAAGGGAGGAATAAGTGCTATGGTAAAAGGCAAAAAAGTATTTGTGATTGGAGAGCGGGACGGGGTCCCGGCTCCGGCTGTCGCGGAGTGTGTGCAGGCAGCAGGCGGCGAAGTTGTCTTCATGGATACCCAGTGCTTTGTCTGAACGGCTGCGGGAGCAATGGACCTGGAGGTTCAAGGGGCGTTAAAGAAAGCGGCCGAATCGTATGGGAATGAAAACGTATTGGTCATTCTAGGTTCACCGGATGCTGACAGTGCAGACATCTATGCGGAAACGGTTACGCTTGGCGACCCCACTTATGCCGGTCCATTGGCAGGAGTCTCGTTGAGGCTCACAGTTTATCACATCTTGGAAGATGAGATCAAAGCGTTGATACCGGAAACGATCTATCAGGAGCAAGTCGGTTTGGCCGAACTATCGCTGGACAAAGAGGCGATTTGCGTGACGATGAGAAACGCCCGGGAGAAATTGTTGTAAGGAGTAGCAATCAAAAGAGTTAACATCAAGAGGATTCGATGAAAAAAGACCTATACAAACCTGAAGAATGGTTTGTATAGGTCTTTTTGTGCCAAATTCATGTCCGTAACAAGTATCCGCATGAGGCATTAGCCGCGACAGGCTGTCTGGCTTCTACATATGGTGAGGTATGAAATTGATAAAGAGAAGAGCCTAAATCTGAAAGGAGGCAGAATCTTGGCACATCCATTCTACTATCAATGTCTTTCTTGCCTAAACCAGCCTGTGACAGTTCGCCTGGTAACCGGTGAAACTCATTGCGGTGTTCTTCAGCGGGTCACTCAAGAGGGCATCTATCTCAGCCCTCTACCCGGTCATGCGTCAACTTCAAAGAATCAATCAAAAGTATGCACAGCCGATAATAAAGAAAACCGTACTCCCGACGGGAAGGAAGTTTTCTTTGCACCTTTCTTCTTTCCCTTTGGTTTATTGGCTGGATTTACTTTAGGATTGGCTACGGGAGCTCTTGCCAGACCTTATCCGTATTACCCTTACGGGGGATACGGGGGGTACCCCTATTACTAGCAGGAATCGGTGCGACAGGAGGACCGTGTAGGTGAAATCTGCATGGTTCTTTTTTTTGCGGAAGAGTCGGATGGAAGAAGAGGGATTGGAGAAAATATGGTATATTTCTGGAAGAGATATGCATTCGTCAGGGTGAAAAACGAAGGAAGAGGGATTCGTTCAGTGGAGAAAAGACGCCGGTCAAACAAATGGAAAACCATTGGCGGTCTGGGAACGCTATTGGCCGCTTTCGGGGGGAAGCTTAAATTTTTGATTCCCCTTCTCAAATTCGGCAAAGTGGGGGGAACCATCTGGAGTATGGCTTTGATGGTCGGAGCGTATGCTCTGATTTATCCATGGACATTTGCCTTGGGGATTGCGATTATGCTGCTGATTCATGAAATGGGTCACGTGATTGCGGCAAGGCGAAAAGGGCTGCCTGTTTCCGCTCCCGCTTTTATTCCTTTTCTCGGTGCCATGATTACCATGAAAAAGCAGCCGGCGGACGCCGAAACCGAAGCTTATATCGCATATGGAGGGCCGCTGATCGGCACTGTGGGGGCTGTACTTGTCTTGGGAGCGGCAATGGCAACGGATTACACGCCTCTCTACGCTGTAGCACAGATCGGATTTTTCCTGAATTTGATCAATCTGCTGCCCATACATCCGCTAGACGGCGGACGAATCGTCACGGCTATTTCCCGTTGGCTCTGGGGAGTTGGACTAATAGGCGGTTTGGTTGTCATTCTCTATCTGAAAGCGATTCTTTTCTTATTGATCTGGGCTTTATTTGCATGGGAATTGTATAAAGGATATGTCAGAAAGAAGAAACCGGGAAGAGAAGCCACGATCCATCGGGAATTACCTGTGAACCGTCAAATTTTTGAGGAACTTGGGGGAATCGTTCCCGGGGAAGCTCATCGACGGGAACTGCCTTTCGTGCAATACTGCCGACTCGAGGACAAACAGCATCTTTGCACCGTCTTTTATCCGGGGGTCGGACGCATTACGGACTATCCTTTTGAACAAGGTCATATTCACAAAATCGAGTTGTACATGACGACCTGGCAGGGCGATCAAGGAAAGTTGCATATTAAAATCACTTATGATCCATACCCTGAATATCGTTATGAAACGATACGGGAAGAGGAATATTATCAAGTATCCTCGCGGACCAGAATCACTTATGGCGTTGCCTATTTCGGACTGGCGGCCGTACTCGGATGGTTAATGTATTTCACTGCTGTTTCGATCCCTGTCCCCCCGGTTGCCGGCTGAACTTTTAAAGCTGCCCAAAGTTCCGTTATGATCCTAAAAACTGGTCATAGCGGAATTTTTTTCTCCAAAATTGGTCATCGATTTTTCATAGTTTGAACACATTTTTTCGTTATAATGATAGAGGCTGTTATTGTGTGTGAAAGGAGTTTTCATAGATAGAGATGGAAAAACAATCCCAATACAACGGGCGACTCTATATTTTGTTTCTCATATTATTCATAGGTTTGGTGATCCTGCTCTTGCGGCTTAGTTTTATCCAATTGGGGAAGGCGGAGGAATTCGCAGCTACGGCAGAGGCCAATCGGTATGCCCAACAGGTGATTCCTGCTCCCCGGGGGAGATTTTTGGATCGAAGCGGTGAGGTGCTGGTTGATAACAAACCCAGTTTTACGATTCAATTTACCGGTCATGACGACAACGTGAAACAACATATCGAAAAGATAGCGGAACAATTGGTTCCGGTTTTGTCTGACGAGAAAGAAAAAATCTCGAAAGAAGATCTGATTTCCATTATGAAAGGGGAAAAGGACGATCTTCCGCCGTCGACTCCAAGAAAGTTGAAAGTAAAAGCGACAGCACAACAGGTTGCGTATGTGAAAGAACATTTGCATGAGCTGCCGGGCGTATCCGTTGTACCGGAAGCGATGCGGGATTATCCTCTCAAGACATTCGCTTCCCACGTCATCGGGTATTTGGGTCCGATCACCAGGGAGAATTGGCCGAAGTATCAAGGCAAGGGATATCGAATGACAGACAGGGTTGGCTATACCGGATTGGAGGCTCAGTACGAAGAATATTTGAAAGGAACGGATGGAGCGAACCGGGTGGAAGTAAATATAAACGGTCAGCCGGTTCATCATGATGACACCGGGGCTTATACGGAAAAGAAACCGGTTCCCGGCAACGACTTGGTTCTGACTCTCAATAAAAAGCTGCAGTTGGCAACGGAAGAGGCTTTGGCGGAAAGAGTCAACGCTCTGAAAGAAAAAACCAAGGTGAGAAATGCGGCTGCGGTCGCGATGGATCCAAATACAGGGGAAGTTCTTGCTATGGCGAGTTACCCGTCTTTTGATCCGAATCATTGGGTGAACGGAATTTCACCTCAAAATTACAAGATGTTTCAACCGGCGGAGTTTAACCACGCGGTTGAATTTCCTTATGCGCCAGGTTCTACTGTGAAAATGCTGACAACCATGGTTGGCCTCAAAGAAGGAGTTGTCAAACCGGAGGAAAGGATCTTCGATTCCGGAGTCACTAACATATCCGGATTTAAAGCCAAATCATGGAGTTCAGGGCTTGGGTGGAATAACGGCAAGGAAGCAATTGCAAAGTCCAGTAATGCCTATATGTTTACGATTGGGATGCGTCTGGCCAAGCACAATATGATTGGACAAACCAATATGAAAAATTGGATGGAACAATATGATAAGCCCGCCGTGAACAAATTCCTGCAGTACCAAAAAGACTTCGGACTTGGTGTCAAGACCGGAATCGATCTTCCTTATGAAGCGGTCGGGGAACATTATTATGGTGAATATGAATCAATCAATCTGCCATTCTTGGCGATTGGACAGAACCAGACGCGTACTCCGCTCCAACTGACCCAGTATGTAAGCACAATTGCAAACGGCGGCAAAAGAATGAAGCCGTTTCTGGTGAAAGAGATTGTCGATCCGAATCAAAATGTGATTAAGAAAACGGAACCTGAGGTGTTGAATACTGTTTCTTTCAGCCCGGAGATTATACAGTATGTACGTGAGGGCATGTGGCAGGTGACTCACGAAAAGTATGGAACCGCGTATTCCATTTTTGCAAATAAATCCTATAACGTGGCAGGAAAAACGGGAACTGCGGAAACAGGCCGGAAGACCGAAAATTATTGGTTTGTCGGATATGCTCCCTATGAGAACCCCCAAATTGTAATAGCAGTGGTGGTGCCCGAAGGACCTGTAGGAGCGCATTCCTACGAATTGTGGGGACCCATCGCCGAAAAAATGTTGGATACATTCTTTGGGGTCACCGAAGCCGACAAAACGAAAAAATAACATCTTTCTCGGAGATATATGCATATGTATATATCTCTTTTTTGTTTTTCCAGTATAATGAAATTCGCCTCCAAAAGGGATATTTTTTTCAAGAAGATTGCCGATTTCAGTGTGGTAAAATAGGGAATAGATTTCTTCTGGAATCGAACTGAGGTGCTTGAAATGATCGACAAGATCCTGCTGATCTGTGTGTTCACCCTGACGATCCACATGATTGAGACTCTGTCACATTCTGTCCGACTGGCTGGAGTTCGCGTGGGGAAGTTGGCGGTGGCCCTTTCTCTATTCAATATTGCGGCGATTGTATCGAGAACTGCCAACACTTTTCAGGCTACTTTGACCGGGGGATTGGTGGATGAAGCGAGAGTCGGTCAGGAGGCAGATGTTCTCAAGGATCAATTTCATATTATACTGGGGTCTGCATCTGTTGGAACGTTACTTGGGATGCTTTTACTTCCCACGTTTGTCGTTTTGTTTTCGCGTGCGATCGTGCATTTGGAGCGGGCGGGCTCTGTATGCTTCCGTTCTTACGACGGAATACAGTTCTACCGCACAATCCGCGTCCGGCTGGATCAACGGGCTGGCAATGATCCTGTTGGTCATCTTTGTAGATCCCAAAATCGCGTTGTTGACTGAACAGGTCATGGAAGGACGGCAGGAGCGTCGGGAAATCGATAAAATCGTTGGTTTGCTGATGTTGTCGAGATTGCTGGGAACCATTCTCGCTCAAGCGCTGCTTGTGCCGGCCGCTTATTGGATTGTATGGATTTGTCCTTTGTTTCATGTAAAATAGAAGGGTAACAGACCAGATATTTAAGAGAGGGTGGCAGACCATGATCGTTTACGTAAACGGACAATGGTTGGATGATTCTAGCGCAACCGTATCCTTTCAGGACCGGGCGTTTGTGTTTGCTGATGCGGTATATGAAGTTGTACATATTTATAATGGATCCTATTTTAAACTGGATCTTCATCTGGACAGGATGCAGAAGGGACTTGATAAACTGCGGATTCAGTCTCAGGTAAACGATCTGATCCCGGTATTTAACGAGCTGCTGAATCGCAATCCGGAAGTCAAACGCGGATCGCTTTATGTTCAGATCTCCCGCGGTGAAGCGCCTCGTGCACACGGACTGCCAAAATTAAAAGAACCGACCGTTGTGGTGTATGTCAGACCGCTTACACCGGATCCAAGGATCTGGGAGCAGGGCGGACGGGCCACTTTTGTGGAAGATTTGCGCTGGCAGATGTGCAATATTAAAACGACAGGCCTGCTCCTGAATTGCATGGCGAAAGAGGAAGCGTTGGAGCGCGGCTGTGATGATGCAATTTTTCACCGGGGTGAGATCGTAACGGAGGCGTCCGCTTCGAATCTCTTCATTGTAAAAAAAGGCACCCTTGTCACGCATCCCACAGGTCCATGGATTCTGCCGGGGATTACGCGGCATGTGGTGATTGAACTTGCCAAGACACTGGGCATTCCCGTGAAAGAGGAGCAGTTCACCAAGGATGATCTATTGTCTGCAGATGAGTTGTTCTTGACTGGAACGATGAGTGAAGTGTCGCCTTATGTGGAAGTCGATGGGAACAAAATTGGCACCGGTGAAGTCGGACCCGTGACCAAAAGAATTCAGGAAGCATTTCGAAAGGAAACGGGCATCTGAATATCCCGGAATATATAGACTATGGCCGAATCCAAGGAAAGGAGGGGCGGAATGCAGAACTTTACCGAACGGTTTCAAGAAATATATTCGGCTCACTTTCGCGATATCTACAGTTACGTAGCATACTCTGTCGGGTCGCAAAGTGAAGCGGAAGACCTGACACAGGAAGTTTTCTTGAAAGCATACCGTGCCCTCGGTTCTTTTCGCGGCGATGCGGAAGTTCGCACGTGGTTGTATGCGATCGCACGAAATACATTACGCAGCTATTTCACTCGCAAAAAACCTGCTGCCGCAGGAGAAGAAGAATTGGCGTCACTTGCATCTCCTGACTCCTCTCCCGAGCAGGTTGTAACCGATCGCGAACGTTTGGGTCTATTACAGAAAGCACTGCTGCAGTTAAACGAAACGCAAAGGACTGTCGTAATTCTTCGCAACATTCATGGCTATTCCACAAGGGAAGCCGCTCAGATTTTGAATTGCACAGAAACGAATATAAAGGTTCAATTGTTTCGTGCATTGCGTAAACTTCGCAAAATACTGGAGGTCGACCCGTCGTTTGTACTGGAAAGGACCGTTGCTTCGGAGGAGGTGAGACCGCTGTGAGCCGAAAACAGAAGCTGGATCAAGTAACGGATTTGTTGTCGTCTCTTAACCCGTTGGAACCGAGACCAGGACTGGAACAGGAGATTTTTGCAAGAATTGCTCAAGAGCCGGTTCCGGACGAGCCCCGAAAACAAAGGGACTGGAGTTGGGTTCGCTCGATCGCAGCGGTCGTCTCATTCATCGGGGCATTGATTCTCATTGGTGCTTTCTTTTATTCCGGACAACAGCAAGCGAATATGAGTGGGGCAGCAAATAATCCTGCAGGTTTAGCCGTAAAGGATTCTGCCTCAAATCAAATACCGGCAGACGCAGCGAAGGGGGCTAAAAAATCAGCTGTTCTCACATCCGATGCAGTCCCTGCTTTAAGCAGAGGAGTGAAGCTCACCCTGAAAGAACCGGCCAGTTTCAAAGATCAGGAAGAAGCAAAGCGTGTGGGAGAAGCTGTCACACCGGAAGATTTAAGCGAAATTCTGAAGGAGTTATATGACGCAGGTGCCGAATGGGTATCTGTGAATCATGTGAGGGTATCCCCGGAGGATCACGCAGAGTGGCAGGGACAATCCCTCAGTGTGAGAGGACAGCCGTTAGCTCCACCTTATGTGGTTGAGGTAAGTGGGGATCCGACAGAACTTCGGCAGGCGATTGAACGAAAAGGTTCCCGCATCGACACTCTCAAACGGGCAGCAAAGATTGATCCGACAATCGAAACGATAAAGTAGACAAACCGTGGCTTTCCAAACGATATGTTTTGGGGGCTGCGGTTTTTATTTCGAACACATGAAGATGGGGAATCGTGGTAAAGACTAGGATGTGAAGGAGGGGTTGCAGATGGGAGGAAAAGCGGTATTCCTCGACCGTGACGGTGTGATTAATGATCATGTTCGACCTGTGAACGGGCCGGATGATCTGATTCTGTTTCCCGGGGTCGGGCAGTCGATTAAGCGTTTGCAGGATGCGGGGTATAAAGTTTTTGTCGTAACCAACCAGGGGGGAGTTGGCCTGGGGTACATGACCGAGGAAGATCTCCAGCAAGTTCATAATAAAATGCTCCATGAGATCTCCAGGGATGGAGCGGAGATAGATGATATCCGGTATTGTGCACATAAGCCCCGTGCCGGGTGCGCATGCCGAAAGCCGGAGCCGGGCATGATTCACGATTTGGCTGAAAAATATAACATTGATTTAAAGCAAAGTTTTATGGTGGGAGACAGGGACTTTGATATACAGGCTGGCCGCCGGGCGGGTACCAGAACCATTTTTATCGGGAAGGGTCATGCAGATGCGGATGCAATTGCAGCAAATCTCCCGCAAGCGGTGGATTTAATCCTAAAGGAGGGAATTCCTCAATGACCGAGTTTCGAGTAGCGAAAGATTCTTTGGGAGAAGTTCGGGTACCCGTGAATGCTTACTATGGCGCTCAAACGGAAAGGGCGCGACATAACTTTCCGATCTCCGGACTTCGCTTGCCTGCCCGTTTTATCCGGGCTCAAGGAATTATCAAACGAGCGGCAGCCATCGCAAACCGGGATGTGGGAGAACTTGATCCGGAGAAAGCGGCTGCCATTATTCAGGCAGCCGAGGAAGTAATTGACGGGAAATTTAATGAGTACTTTGTAGTGGATGTATATCAGGCGGGAGCCGGAACCTCACAGAACATGAACGCGAATGAAGTAATCGCCAACCGTGCCTGTGAGCTGCTGGGCGGCAAGCGAGGGGACACGTCGCTTGTTCATCCGAACGATCATGTGAATATGGCACAATCAACGAATGACACAATTCATGTGGCTATGAATATTGCGGCTATGGAAGCCATTACCCACGATTTGCTGCCAAACATTCTTCATCTGGAAGAAGAGCTTTTTAAGAAAGCAAAGCAATGGGATTCGATCATAAAATCGGGTCGGACACACCTCCAGGATGCGGTTCCCATGCGGCTTGGACAGGAGTTCGGGGGGTATGCAAACGCAGTGAAGATGCGGCGGGAGATGCTGAAGCATGTAAGTGAGCGACTGCTGCTGATCGGCTTGGGCGGCAACGCGGTGGGAACCGGAATTAATGCCCACCCCGATTATTCGGAAAAAGCGATTGCGGAGGTAGCCCGTTTTACCAATCTTCCGTTCCGGAAACCGGAAAATTACTTTACTTTTGTGCAGAATCCGGATGCGGCGGTGGAAGTCAGCGGTCAACTGCGCTCGCTGGCAACTACGATCATGAAAATTGCGAACGATATTCGCTTGCTGTCATCGGGCCCCCGAACAGGATTGGCCGAGATTCAACTGCCGGCCGTCCAACCGGGCTCTTCCATTATGCCCGGGAAAGTGAACCCTGTATTGCCCGAAATGATGAATATGATCTGCTATCAGGTATTTGGCTGCGACATGACCGTTGCTTCGGCAGGAACCGCGTCTCAATTTGAATTAAATGTAATGATGCCTGTAATGGCTTACAATTTGCTCCACGCAATACAGATTCTTTCAACCGGAGTACGGGCGTTCACTGACAAATGCATTGTTGGCATGGAAGCGAACGAAGAACGGTGTTTATACTATGCAGAGATGAGCACCTCAGTTGCAACCGCTCTCAATCCCTTGATCGGGTACGATCGGGCGGCCGAAATTGCAAAGAAAGCATATGCGCAAAATAAATCGGTTCGGGAGATTGCCTGGGCTGAGGGAATTTCTGATGACCAACTGGCGGACTATCTGAATTTACGCGAGATGACCGGTAAATAGAGATCGCCTTGCAACAGAAAGAAGGATACACGGCAAACGCCCATTTTTATAGGGGCAAGCGCCCTTTTTCACAATTCGGCATATTCTGCAGTGTGCCCGATATCCGGGCAAGAATCCAGGGAGGGGAGTTTGCCGCATGAGTAAAGAAGAGAATGTATTGACACCGGGGAATGAAGTTTCTGAAAGAGAGGGAATGCTGAAAGGGACTGACACGAGTGATTGGGAGGGAACAACAGTTCCGGGCCAATCGCCAACACCGGGTTTTGTATGGGATCAGGTTCCTTATGCACCGCCGTTTCACATAGCGCAGGGAACCGCATATCCACAAATGTATCAGGTCCCAACGAATTACTTTCAAGAATTCCCGCACCTCACAAATTCAATTGTCGGGGAGAGAACAACAGACGGAGAAAATCACCAATTGCCTTGGGGAAATCCCTATGGATATCCGTTAAGCCACTACGGATACTCGCCATACTCCTACTATCAGTCCTATCAGCATAATCACGATCAAGCAACCGAAGCTTCCCAGTTGGCTACTACTGACACTGCACGAGACAATCAGGGAGATACCCGGCTTTTCCCGTTCTTTCCTCCATTTGGATTCGGTTTTGGCTTTCCGTTCTTTCCGAGGCCTTTCTTTCCCGGACCGTTCTTTGGACCTTTCTTTCCAAGACCTTTCTTTCCGGGACCATTTTTCCCAAGACCGTGGTGGTAATAACAACAAAACGGCTCTTCCGGAATTCCGGGCGGGCCTTTCTTTTAGAGGTGGATGTGGACAAGCCGGTATTTTGTCACGAAACATTCAAAAAACTCAGTGGACATTTTTCAGATAATTTGTATAATAGTGTTTAAATACTTTCAGGAGGGATCAGAACATGAAACAAGTGGAGCCTTGCGCGCTTTGCCAAGAATTGACCGATATAGAGAAAGAGACCCCGTCCTACATGCGGGAGCATTTTATTGATGGTGCCGGACAGCTGTGTGAGCATTGTTATGAAGACATTGCACAGAACAAGGAATGGCACAATTTGCTGTAAAGAATAGACGAAACCTCCTGCCGGGCGGCAGGAGGTTTTTGTTTACTGGAAGCAGTGCTATTATGTGGATGGCAGGAGCCCGGACCGGCTAAAAAAGGGCTAACGTTTAGGAGGAAGCATGAGCGAATCAGCTCAAGCTTCCTGCATAAGCAAATGATAGCTTTCCTCCAATCCGTGAACTATATCATATTTGGGCTGCCATCCCAATTTCTCATAAGCTTTCCTATTATCCAGACAGCTGTGTTTAATGTCTCCAGGTCTTTCCTGCTCATACACAACAGGAAGATCGGTGCCGTGAAGCTTGCTTAATAGGCGGACCACCTGATTAATAGATGTACGGGTGGACGTTCCTACTTGAATCACGTCCTGTTTGCCATGTTGAAAAGCTGCCAGATTAGCGGCTACTACATCTTTTACATAGACGAAATCCCGCGTTTGTTCTCCGTCTCCATGGATACGAAGGGGCAATCCTTTTTTGATTCGATCCAGAAAGATCGCAACCACTCCCCCTTCTCCTTTTGGGGTTTGCCGGGGACCATAAACATTTGCGTAACGCAAAATCGTGTACGGGAGTCCGTACAACCGATGAAAGATCCGTATATAGGCTTCTGGTGTTAATTTGGAGACTCCGTAATAGGAAATTGGATCAGTGGGATCATCTTCCGTGATTCGATCCGTGTTGAGATCCCCGTACACCGCACAGGATGATGCATAAATGATTTTTTTGACTGACGCCTGGCGGCAAGCCTCAAGCACGTTTACTGTTCCAATTATATTGACTTGTGCATCATATCCGGGATCATGGATGGACCGTTGTACGTCGACTTGGGCCGCTTGGTGAAATACTGCGTCCGGCCGTTCACGCAGGATTAAATCTTTGGCCTCTTGGCTGCGGATATCCAGAAAATGAAAGGTAGCTCCCGGGTTTATATACTCCCCGGAACCGGTGGCTAAATTGTCAATTACATGCACCTTGGCCCCTGCCGTAACGAGCGTGTCAACGAGATGAGACCCTATAAATCCAGCCCCTCCGGTTACGATGGCCTTCATTTCCATTACCTCCGAGGTGTTAGGTGTTGTTTTGGCGATACCATTCAATGGTTTTTTTCAGCCCGTCTTCCAGCCCGACCGTGGGCGAGTATCCCAAAACCATCTTGGAACGGGTCAGGTCGGGAATCCGTGCCGGCATGTCTTCATACCCGGGTCCGTAGGCTTTCTCATACGGCACCTGAACAATCGGGGAGGATGAACCAGTAAGCTCCCGAATTGTTGAGGCCAAGCTGCGAATTGTTATCGGTCGATCGGAGCCGATATTAAAAGCCAGCCCGTTTGCCTGTCGGTCCATGGCAGCCAGAGTCCCCGCAACAGTATCTTGAATGTATGTGAAGCATCGGGATTGTGTTCCATCTCCATATACTTCAATCGGGTGGTTGTTTAACGCCGCACGAATAAAGCGGGGCACGACGCCGCCATATTGCGAAGAGGTTTGGCGGGGACCATAGGCATTGAAATAACGAACCACCGTTATAGGCAACCCTTTTTCCGCATAAGCAAAGCACAGGTGTTCATCAATCGCTTTGGCGGTTGCATAACACCAGCGGTGTACGGAGGGAGCCCCCAACACACGATTCGAGTCTTCTTTAAAGGGGAGGTTCTCGTTCTTTCCATAAATTTCCGAAGTAGATGCAAAAATTACTTTGACACGTTTTTGATAAGCCAGTTCAAGAACATTTCTGGTTCCGTCTATATTCCCTTCTATCACTTTTAACGGATTCTCCACGGTGTTTTTTACACCCAGAATTGCCGCCAGATGGAATATCACATCACTGCGATCGATCAATTCTTGCAGCACGTTGCGGTTTAACACGGAATCATGAACAAATGTGTGTTCCGGATGATGCTTCACATTGTTTAAAAAATCGGGTTTTCCTGTCGATAGGTCATCCAACGTCCATACCTGATGTCCCAACTGCAAGAGACGTTCCACGAGATGGGACCCGATGAATCCGGCTCCACCTGTGACAAGGATTTTCATGAGTGTCCCCCCTTTACAGTAAAACCACGTTGCCGAGATGTTTGAATTTACCGGTAGCATTTCTTGTATCAATCACCAGTGGTGAATAGGTGACGATCGATTCATAGGGAAGGCCGGTATGATCAGTTAAAATCAAAGTGCAATCATGGTGCTGAACATATCTCCGAGTGAGAGAACTTCTTTTAATTTGAATTCCCCCCACCTCAATCTCTTCAATAAAGGGATCATAGAAATTGACTTTGGCTCCTCTTGCAAGAAGCCCTTCGATAATTTTGAGTGCCGTCGACTCCCGAAGATCATTCACATCTTTCTTGTAGGTCACTCCGATCACAAGGATGCGGCTGTCCTTAAGAGGCTTTGCGGAAAGCTGCTTTTCAACCTTTTCAATTAAAAACTCGGGCATCCGTTCGTTAATCTGATGAGCAATATCAATGAATTTCAAATCGAAATTGTGAGTTTTCGCTTTCCATGAGAGATAGAGAGGATCCACCGGGATACAGTGTCCGCCGATTCCCGGGCCAGGATAATAGGGAGTAAAACCGTACGGCTTTGTGCTGGCCGCAGCGATTACCTCCCAAAGGTCGATCTTCATCACATCACACAACATGGCCAGTTCATTCATGAATGAAATATTGACCAAGCGTTGACTGTTCTCAAGAAGCTTTGTCATTTCTGCGGCCCTGGCGGAAGATACGACAACTACCTGCTTAAAGATAGTTTCATAGAGACGTTTCCCGAACTCAGTACACTTTTGTGTTACTCCCCCGACTACTTTAGGAATGTCATCCAAAGCATATTTATCTTGGCCGGGGTCGATGCGTTCTGGGGAATAGACCAACGATATGTCTCTTCCAACTTTCATTCCTTTCGACTCAATAAGCGGTAATAGTTCTTCCTCTGTGGTTCCCGGATATGTGGAGCTTTCTAAAATCACCAATTGGCCATAACTCAGATAGGGCAACGCATTTTTCAGAGCTTCCCGGACAAATCGCAGGTCAGGTTTCACCTGTTCATCCAGTGGGGTTGGAACGCAGATGATTACTGCATCCACATTTTGAATAACATCATAGGAGCTGCCGACATGGAATCGGCCCTTGGCAAACATGTTTTTTATATCTCCATGGGGAAAATCGGATAGATAGCTTTGTCTTTTTGAGAGTTTCTGAATCTTGTTTGGATCGAGATCGATTCCATAAACTGTATGTCCTTTATTGAGAAATAAACGGGCGAGCGGCAGACCTACATACCCCAGCCCAATTATTGCAACCGTGTAATGAATAGCATTTTCCAATTCAATCACCTCTTTCCGTAAAATTAGAACTTGTTTGATTCCCCCCATTTCTCGGTACTGAACCAGATGAGGGATTCTTTTGCTTTCTATCCTACGAGGAGAACCTTTTAATGGTAATAGACAAGTATCCTCACGCGTCGAAAAATAGATAAATCACTCTGGGCAATCTGCACAAAAGCGGCGAATTCCTGTGATCACGCGATTTTTTTAAAAAGTCGATCGGGATATTTCGGGGTGGAGATATAAGCGGGACACTATTTTGGCTAGTTTTCAAAATAGCTAGATACCCATATGAAAATGGACGATTAACTCTTTCAAAAGATGGTAAGCGGACATAGGATATAGCGACTTCGGTCAGGAAAGGGTGGGAGGAATGCGAATATTACTGGCAACATATTGGTATCTTCCGCATGTCGGAGGGGTATCAACCTATGTGTATTTGTTAAAACGGGAGTTGGAGCGGATGGGGCACCAAGTTGACATCTTCGCCCATCACCCGGATATGCAGAAATACTACATGCCAAACAATGGACGCTATCTTGAAAAATCAAAGGTCAAGGATCTGATCTACGAAAAAGTGCTTCGGTACTATGATGAAAGGCTTCCACAGGTAGACCCTTGGATCCGTTGGAGGGAAATCGAGAGGTACAGTTTCGAAGCGGCGGCCACTGTCTTTGGTTTGGCCAAATACGATTTGATTCACACCCAGGATATCATCTCTACACGGGCGCTTTGGCGGGTCAAAGAGAAACGGACTCCTTTGATCTCAACGATTCATGGATGTCTGGCGACCGAATTCCTTTACTCGGGAGAGGTAAAGGACAGAAATTCTCTACCCTGGCATTATGTGGCTTCCGAAGAATATTTCGGAGCGATGTCGAGTGACATTACGATTGTGCCTACGCAATGGCTGAAGAATTTGCTGGTGCAGGATTTTAGAGTTTCTGAATCCCAACTGGTTGTGGTTCCCTATGGAATGGATATTTCCTCTTTCCAGAAAAAAATGGGAAGCAGTTCAAAACTGATTCGTCCCGGCGATAAGAAAATTCTCGCTTGTCCTGCCCGGTTAGTACCTGTGAAGGGACATGAGCATCTGTTGAGCGCCCTCGCAAGGCTCAAACAGGACCGGGACGACTGGATATGCTGGCTGATTGGAGACGGCCCGTTGCGGGAGAACTTGGAACAGCAAAGCAGGAGCCTAAATCTCGAACAACACGTGAGTTTCCTGGGGAATCGGGATGATGTTCCTGTTCTGCTAAGGCAAGCGGATATATTCGTGCTTCCCAGCCTGCAAGATAATTTGCCTTTCTCCGTAATGGAAGCCCAGGTAGCCGGCAAACCGGTTGTAGTGTCGAACGCGGGAGGAATACCGGAAATGGTGGAGCACGGGGAAACGGGCTTGATCTCACCTGCAGGCGACAGTGAGTCGTTGTATCAAAATCTAAAAAAAGTCATTGAAGATGACTCTCTCCGGGCACAGATTGCCGAAAGTGCAAAAGAATGGGGAATGCTTCAATGGTCTCTTGATACAATGATGGATCGTACGTTGTGCGTATATGAAAGAGTAATTCCGAAATTGAGAAAAGGAGTGGTCCCACTTGCCCGACAAAGAAAAACAAACTAAGAAAAAGAAAAGCGAGAAAAAGAAACGTCGTGATGAGCGGGAAAAAAATAAAAAAGAGAAAGCGAAGAAAAAAGAAATGAAAGCCAAGAAAAAAGAAGAAAAGGCGAAGAAAAAGGCTAAGAAAAAAGAAATGAAGGCGAAGGAAAAGGCCAAGCAAAAAGAAAAGAAGGCAAAGTCGAACAAAGAAAAGAAGGCAGATAACAAGCAAAAGGAAAACAAGAACCACAGTTCTCAGAAACAACAGAGCATTAAAGATGCTGTTGCGTTTTTCAGACAACGGGCAAATTTGCAAAAACAGCTAAAGAAAAAGCAATTGGTCATGAGTAAGGAGAACTTCGACGTTACAGAAAACGAAGAGATGGAAAATGAAGCTGAAATGGAAAACGAAAATGCTATGGAAAAAGAAGTCGAGAACGAAGATGAGACGGAAAGTGAAAAAAATGAAGACACGCTGGAATACGCCGTGCCATTGAATGAAAATTGGAACTCTTTGAGCACGGGAACCAATTTATATGATTCGATTTTCGGATTTCAAGTAGACACTCCCAATGTTTGGCCGGATCCCACAGTGTGGAATATCGTTTACGCCGCTGTACCGGCGGACTACACCATTCCGGATCCGGTGTTTATTAACGAATTATCGCAGCGGGTGGCCTGGAATTTGGTTCAGGAAACGCTTCCGGAGGACAATTCGTCAAATTTCAATAACTTTATCGAAGCCCTTATCCAACCTCCTGGACAAACAAAAGGAGAGGGTACTATATCCGACTCCCAATGATCCGAGGGCTAGGCTGCTAATCCAGGTTGATTGTCATAGTTTCCAATGTGCACTAGTGGAATTAGTTGAAATAAGGCGAATGCTTGGTACAACCATAATGCAAACTGCGTATTCATGCAGTATCACGGGAAATGACAAATGAAAGGGGACAAATGCCAGTGGAAAAGGAAATGACTCTACCAATTCTTGAGTCGCTCGTCGGAAAAGTTGTACGAATCAATAAAGGGGGACCGGAATCCAAAACCGGAAAATTGTTGGCTGTTCAGTCAGATTATGTGGTAATGGAAACCATCAATGAACAGAATCAAAAATCGGAAGAAAAAGCCAAAGGAAAATCGAAAGAAAAAGCCGCAGAACAATCCGGCGGAGTAGCCCTGCAGACATTGCAAGAAATGACAAATGCCACTCAGATTGTATACTATCGCACCCATCACATTAAAAGCGTTAAAGAAGATACTACGGATATTAGCGGTCTTACACTCCCGTCTGATGAAGAGGAAACTTCGGAGTATATCGAAGCTCAGGACTTCCATCAGATGCTGGGAGGTTTCTTGAACGAGTGTGTTCGGATTGACAGAGGAGGACCGGAATCCAGATGCGGTTGGTTGCTCGCTGTAAAACCGGATCACCTGGTGCTGCAAACTAAAGAAGATGGAGTTCTGTATTACAATCTTGAGCACATTAAAAGCATCAGTTCAGAGATGCTTAGCGACAATCAATTACAGAGCGGTTTGTCCGCTGATATGTCCCTAACGTATCTGGATGCCGATGATTTTAACGAGTTGTTTGAAGGCATGAAATACTATTGGGTAAAAATCAATCGTGGGGGTCCTGAAAGTATCGAGGGGATTCTGGTAGACGGTGCAGATGATCACATTGTGTTGGCCGTCGGTAAGGAAGTGCACCGAATTTCCACATTCCACATTCGGAATATCAGCCTTGGAGCCCAATCGCAGCAAAATACGAACGGCGGGAACAGTAACTCCGAGCAAAACGCAGAGCAAAAGAGCTCAGATAAACAGAAAAACAGCAAGAAAAAAGACAAGAAAAAAGACGGCAAGAAAAAAGACAAAAAGAAAAAATAGCGGTTGGCGGTTAGGAATAGGAAATCGCCTCGCAATCGACACTTAGTGAGCCACCCGTTTTAAGCAGTGAAGCAGTATCTGAAGGAAAAGTAAATGAGTCGGCTAAAAAAGCCTTGATAATTCAACGGGCGGAGAGGAGGATACGATGTTAATTGCAATTTTCATTGTGTTGGCTGGCTGCACACTCTATTTTCTGCTAAAACCGCCTAGTATTGCCCCGGAAACAGAAATGGTCATACATCAGAAAGTGGATGTCCCGGTATACGGTTACGAGGCGAATTCGAATGTTTGACGTGACAGCAGTCCTAACTCTAATTATATTTGCTCTCACGGTCCTCTTCATAATGTGGAGGCCGCATGGAATTAATGAGACAATCTCGACAACGGTGGGTGCGGCATTAATCCTTCTGTTGGGAGTAGTTCCTTTTTCAGATGTTTACCGAATATTGGGGATTGTCAACGGAGCCTCAATCACCATTCTATCCACAATTGCAATGTCAATTGTGCTGGAAAGCATCGGGTTTTTTCGCTGGGTGGCGTTCAACCTTATCCACAATGCGAAGGGTTCGGGGGGTGTCCTTTACTGGTACGTCAATCTTCTCTGTTTCTTGATGACCCTGTTTTTCAATAACGATGGAAGTATTCTCATTACGACACCTATCATCATACAAACTGTGACGATCTTGAATCTGAGACGAAATCAGAAGATGCCGTATCTGTTGTCCGGTGCACTGGTGGCGACCGCAGCCAGTGCA
The DNA here is from genome assembly GCF_042652925.1 of Effusibacillus consociatus. NCBI lineage: Bacteria > Bacillati > Bacillota > Bacilli > Caryophanales > Alicyclobacillaceae > Effusibacillus > Effusibacillus consociatus. Next base: position 29,398 of record NZ_JBHSHC010000002.1, on the reverse strand, counting down.
CCGATTGGCGTTAGCAACCTGGCCAATCTGATCGCCTTGAAAATTGTCGGTTTGGACTTGAATACTTATGCTGCAATGATGTTTGTTCCGTCGATGATAGGCATTGCTGTGATCACACTGCTTCTTTTCATGTATTTCAGAAAAGAGATCCCAAAGAAGATCCCCGTTTTTTCAAGAACATCGTTCCCCCTCTCACTGATCCAAGAGTGGAAACACCCACAGAATCGAATACGGCATCCGTTGGCCGATCCTCCACAGAATCAAGCGCCAGATACCGGTTACGCTATCGATTGGTGGATGTTCCGTGTCTGTATAACAATCGTAATTTTGGTCAGAGCCAGTTTTTTCATTTTTTCAAGCTTAGGGATTTCGATTGAGTGGATCGCCATTATTGGTGCACTGCTTCTGATCGCTGTCAGATGGTATCGTAAGGGTATGGGGGCTTATGATGTAATAAAGAAAACTCCCTGGCACATCCTGATTTTTGCCTTCAGTATATATGTAATTGTCTATGGACTCCGGAATTCCGGTTTGATCATGCTTGTCGTTGAACAATTGCGCGACCCTGTGGCATCGAATCATCTGAATGCGAGTTTACTAATGGGAGTGTTTCTGACCGTCCTGTCAAATGTGTGCAACAATCTACCGTCCGTGATGATCGGCACTCTGGCCCTGACAGAAATGGGCTTGGACATGCAAACTCTCCAGATCGCTTATCTGGCTAACATTATCGGTAGTGATATTGGGGCACTAATCACTCCGATGGGAACTTTGGCAACATTAATCTGGATGTTCATTTTGAGAAAGAACGGAATCATAGTGTCATGGAACGAGTATCTGAGAATTACCATGCTTGTGATCCCAATCGGATTGATCATTAGTCTGTTGAGTCTCTATTTATGGACCAGGTGGTTATTTTTTTAAAGGCAGGAGGTGCAAAGATGAGTTATTTTCAATACATCGGAAAAACGGTCGATTTGGAGATTTCGGGTAAAGTCAAGCGAACAGGACTGCTTATAGACTGTGGATTGGACATTTTGGTAATCTATGATGGGAAGCATTTTCTTTATATACCGTATTTTCATATCCAACAGCTGAAATTGAACAAATCGAATGATTACGAAATCCAGAATCCGTCCGGTTCCCCCATTGATAATCAACAGGATCCGATCTCTTATCGAAAGATCCTCAACAATGCAAAGAGATTTTTATTGGAGATTTATGTAACAGGAAAACAGCCAATCTATGGTTACTTGACTAACATACTAAGCAATTATCTTGTGTTTTACTCCCCGGTTTATAAGACGATGTTTATTCCTATTAACCATCTGAAATGGTTAATTCCAAAGGATCCTGCCATAACTCCCTATTTACTTATCAAACAGCAGCCGGCCGCCAATCCCTCACATCTCACCCTGGCCCGTACGTTCCGCGAACAATTGGAAAAGCTGGAAGGCAGCATTGTGATCTTTGATTTAGGAGAAGATCCGCATAGGGTGGGAAAGCTCGAAAAGATACAAAACAATGTTGTTGAACTGGTCTTGGCAGAGGGTGACAAAGTATACTTACACCTTCAACATCTTAAAACCGTTCATTTGCCTTGATTTTCGAATGACCTTCAACGCCCTAAATTCGGTAGGGCGTTTTTCTATTTAGTAAAGCAAAGAACCGTATAGGGTATTTCTATACGGTCCTTTAAAGAGGATTTCTGCCGAGCTTTATTTTTTTTGATCGAAATCCGGTTTCATCAAGTCTGTTCCCGGTCCTGTACCAGGGGCAGTTCCCGGTCCTGTATTTGGGCCTGTTCCGGGACCAGTAAACGGCCCGGATCCGGGCATCCTTTCAGACCCGTCTTCGGATTCGACTTCCTCTGTGGGAGATTCGATTGCAACCGGTCGTTTCCGTTTAGGTTTTATTCCTACCCATAAATTTTTTGGTTGTTCCTTTTTCAGCTCTTTGGTTATATCGACCAGTTTCTTGACCGCTTTTACTTCGACTTGTTTAACTTTTTTCCGAATCATGTGTGAAACCCTCCCATCCGTATTAAGATGTTGTACACTACAATGTATTCTCGAATAGTGAAAAAGCGTTTGGACGTTTTGTGGAGCCGTTCACCCAATTGAGCTTTTCCGGGCGTTGTTTTTAAAATTCCAGATCAAATGACCAGAAGCCGGCTGCGGGAACTGAAATTCTAATCGTCTGGGTACCTATATTCGGCCCCAAACAGGTTAAGGCATAATTCCCGGGCTGTACATCCCGAATCAGGTATTCTCCGTTCTGGTTCGTTCTGACGCTGTTCAGAACCACTCCTGCCATATCAATTAAATGAACACAAGCCTCCGGGACCTCTTTATTACCGCCGTTGATTCGCACGCGGCCCCCTAATCTGGCCGCGTTGGGAAACGAGAGACCCTTCTTTTTGAGTTCTCCATATCTTTCTTTTAAATCGAGAGCAAATGGAAGATCGGGAATGTTGAAAAGGGACTTTTGTGTGGAGTTCTGCACTGTACGTTTGGAATCGAGAGCTTTCCGATACACGGACAGGGTCCGTTCTGCCATAACTTCAGCATGCCATTCTGCACGGGCACGGTGTATTGCTTCTTGGGAAATTCGAGTATACAAATCCTCGTCATTCAAAAGAAGAAGCGTTTTTTGATATAACTGATCGATGTCCTTGGGTTCGACAAGCATTCCATTTTTGAGGTCTTCAATCAATTCCACGATGCCGCCTACCTTTGATGCGATAACCGGTTTTCCAACTGTCTGGGCCTCAATGACCGCAAACGGGAGATTGTCCTGCAAAGACGGAAGCACAACTAGATCCGCAAGTGAGAGAAGGGCCGGCACATCTGATCGATCTCCCAGAAAAACTACGTGGTTTTGAAGTCCAAGTTGTTCCACCTGCTTCTCCAAGTCCCTTCTCATTACCCCGTCCCCAATCAACCAGCAGACAATGTCATTTCGTTGTTGAATAAGCAACTGCATGGCCCTTAAAAGGTAAATTTGTCCTTTAATGGTTACTAAACGGGCGGGACAGGCGATCACCTTTCTCCCCGCTTTTTCAGGGATTTGTCCTGTCGGCCGCAATCTTTCCCCAAACATCTGCGGGTCAATGCCATAGGGAATGATATGTGTTTTCGGGTGGGAGATTCGGAAACTGGAGAGGCGCTTGGAAAGCCACTGGCTGGGGAGGATTAGGTGGTCTGATGGCATGGCCCCGTAAAATTCTTCAAGCGCTAAATATTCTTGTTCTAAAGGAGTACGTGAGTGAATTTCCCCATTCACAATCCATTCGGTCGCCAGACAACCGTGAATCGTAGCGACGAGGGCCGCAGGAGCCGGTTTCGCCCGCGAGCATGAAAAAGTGGAAAAAATGTCCTGGGTATGAATGAGATCGTAGGAATCAAGTCCGATTTGTCTGCAGGCCATCTCAAACGCATATTTTTCTGCCTCATGCCGAGTCATCCAGGGAGTCAGAGTCATTTGATATTGCCGATATCCCTCGATGAGAGCCGGTTCTATCAGATGGCGAAGAGAATTTTTTTCCACTATTTGCTGTTCACCCTGCTTGAGCAGGTAAAACTTCGTTAAATCCGGGTGATGTGCAAGAATGTCCACTTCATGGCCCATATCCGCCAAGCGATTGTACAAGGTCTCCACATATGTCGATACCCCTCCGATATGTGGAAGGGGCCAGTATGTCGTCAAAAGAATTCGCAAAAAAGCTCTCCTCCTCTCCCTCTCTTCATTAAGTCGTAGTGGCAGTAAGCCTATCGACATCTTTTTTATCCTATGCAGCGCGGATGCCTGTTGCTTTACACGATTGTCCGGGTACGGATGCTAATACAGACAGCTGACGAATGTGATTCGTCCAAACCTTTCCAGTCGACCAACATATACTGAAATCACGTGTGGTCCAATCAGGATCTATCAAGTATAAAACCATATTCAACAAAAATCTGCCAAACGGCTATCGAATTGCGGATCTCAGATTGTTAAGAAGAATGTTTGACGCATATTAGTTAATTGACGTCTTAAGAAAGGAGGAATTCTCATTGAAAATTCTTTTGGTAACCTACTGGTATCTTCCACATGTCGGCGGGGTAAACACCTACATTGAAATGTTAAAGAAAGAGTTTGAAGAACATGGTCATCAAGTTGATGTATTGGCTCATTATCCGGACATGAAAAATATCTACCTGGTCAATACGGGTAAGATTATTGATAAATCACCGGTAAAAGATATTGTATACGACGAAGTATATCGCTATTATCACAACAATTTGAGTCATGTCGATCCTTGGATTCGCTGGAGGGAAATTGAGCGATATACCTTTGAGCTCATGGCAACTTTATTCAATTTGGATCAATATGATTTAATTCACAGTCAAGATATTGTATCAACCCGGGCCTTATGGAGAGTCAAACCGAATCACGTTCCCCTAGTTGCTACCATCCACGGTATACTTGCCACCGAACACCTGAATTCCGGCCAGATTGCGAGCAAGGACAGTTTTCCCTGGAAATATGCTGAGGAAGAAGAATTCTATGGACATATATCGTCGGATCAGACGATTGTTTCTACAAAATGGCAGAAAGAAGAACTAAGCAGCAAATTTCGAATTCCGAAAGACAAGCTCAATGTGATACGTTATGGAATCGAGTTATCTTCTTTTCTTGTACAAATGAACCGTGAGCCCTCTCCGCCTGTACAAAAGGATCCCAATCAACTCGTTATTGCCTGTCCGGCACGACTGGTTCCTGAGAAAGGCCATCAAACTCTTATAGAAGCACTAAGCATCCTAAAAGAAAAACGGGATGACTTCGTTTGTTGGCTCATTGGAGATGGTTTGCTGCGAAAGGAACTTGAAACATATTGCGAGCAGAAAGGCATAACACACAAAATCATATTTATGGGAAACCGTACGGATGTTCCTGCCCTATTGAATAAGGCTGACATAATGGTGCTTCCGTCCCTGCAGGAAATGCATTCATTCGCGATTATGGAAGCAGCCATCGCAGGTCTTCCCATTGTGGCTTCCAATGTCGGTGGAATACCTGAAATGATTGAGCATGGAAAAACCGGTTTGATTTTCGAAAAAGAACACAGTACCCAACTGGCTGACCGACTGTTCGAGGTGATGAGCAATGAAAAAATTCGCAATCAATTGGGCAAGGACGCCAAAGCATGGGGGATGAAGGAGTTTACATCGAAAGCAGTCTATGAACGTACGATGGCTGTATATAATCAGGCACTTCAAACATCAACATCGGTAAGCCGAAGTACCGTTGAAGCCCCCGACCTGGACGGACAGTATGGTTTAACGAATTCTGGCGGTATTCAAAGATATTATCCTGAGAGTATTTTTAAATTTGACGTGATGAGACAATTCGACCCCGATGTATGGGATTCTGTTGTGAATAGTTTACCTCTTGACTATTCAATTCCGGATACGTCATTTGTCCAAACTCTAATAAAAAAACCCTAACATGAAATCCCGACTGCGAACAATCTTGCATACACTATGATAGTTGCTTTCGTCAACATGAGACATGTTGCGGAATAAGGGAGGAATCATTTTGTCGAAAATCAGGGTGGCTATTGTCGGTGTTGGAAATTGTGCTTCCTCCTTGCTGCAGGGGATTTATTATTACAAGACTCTCAGTGATGATCAAGCAGTTGGGTTAATGCATCCCGAGGTCGGTGGTTATTTGCCCGGAGATATCGAGATTGCAGCTGCATTTGACGTTGATTCCCGCAAGGTGGGTAAACCTCTGAACGAAGCCATTTTTGCCTCACCTAACTGTACAAAAGTATTTGTTAAAGAAATGAACCAACATCCTGTCATCGTAAAAAAAGGACATCTTCTCGATGGGATCTCGAGCCATATGCAAGCTTACCCGGTGGAACGACGTTTTCTTTTGTCAGATGAACCGGATTGTGATGTAGTTACCGAGTTGAGAAACAGTGGGGCTGAAATCTTGATCAACTATTTGCCGGTGGGCAGTGTACAGGCTGCGGAATTTTATGCTCGATGTGCACTGGAAGCGGGAGTTGCGTTTGTCAATTGTATCCCTGTTTTTATCGGTTCGGATCCGGTCTGGGTTAGCCGATTCGAGCATGCCGGACTGCCGATTATCGGGGATGACATCAAATCGCAAATAGGAGCAACGATTGTTCATAGGATTTTGACCCGATTGTGTGAAGAACGAGGTGTCAGAATCGACCATACTTATCAATTAAACATGGGGGGAAATACCGATTTTTTGAATATGTTAAATCGTGAGCGGCTCACGATGAAGAAAACTTCGAAAACAGAAGCTGTACAGTCCCAATTGGAGACGCCTCTTGCAGAACAAAACATTCATGTCGGTCCGAGCGACTATGTTCCTTGGCTGGACGACAACAAAATTTGCTATGTGCGGATGGAAGGAACACAATTCGGGGGAGTGAAATTCAACCTGGATCTGAAACTGTCGGTGGAGGATTCCCCTAACAGTGCCGGAGTTGTGATCGATATTATTCGCTGCTGTAAGCTGGCGCTGGATCGAGGGGTATCGGGCGCTCTGCCTTCGATTGCCGCTTATACTATGAAACATCCGCTTGTCCAATACACCGATGAGGAAGCACGAATTCTTATGGAAAAATTCATCAAAGGTGAAATCGACAGATAAAGGATGAAAATGCCGCTCCTGAATGCAGGGGAGGCATTTACTTTTATTTTTTGATCAAAAGGTCAAACGCCGTTTCCGTTTACGGGAGGAATTAATATGCTGAAAAGTAAATGGCTCGGGAAAATGGTGGAAGTATGTAGGAGGTAGGTAGTCTTGTTAAAAGCAGTTATCATGGCCGGGGGGAATGGCACCCGACTATGGCCGAAAAGCCAGCCTGATTTGCCCAAGCAGTTCATCCCAATTCTAGACGGGCAATCGATGTTGCAAAAAACGGTATCCAGATTGGCATCCTTTCTATCGTATCGAGATATCTATGTCGTTACGGTAGACAAGTACGTTTCGTATGTAAAGGAACAGACCGATTTACCTGATGAAAATATTATCGTGGAACCCGATTCGAAAGATACTGCGGCTTGTATAGGCCTGACCGCCATTCGATTTCTGCATCACGATCAGGACCCTGTCTTGATTACGCTCCCGTCCGATCATTATATCGATGGGGACGATGCATTTCGTGATGCCTTACTTACAGCCTATCATCAAGCTGCCAAAGTTCCATGTGTGGTTACGGTGGGCATCAAACCCAACAGACCGGAAACGGCATACGGATACATTAAGGTGGAAGAGGTTTTCGATGATAACGTAATGCCTGTAGAAAAATTTACTGAAAAACCGGATTTGTCAACAGCACTAAGATGGATTAAAGTACCGCACTTTTATTGGAACAGCGGCATTTTTGTCTGGAGAGCATCTGTCATCAGGGAACTTATTGAGCAGCATATGCCAAGGTTATCGGAAGGTTTGCGGAAAATTCAGGCCGGAATCGGGAAACCGGAAGAGAAGTCAATCTTAAAACAAGAGTATATGAAACTGAACAAGATGTCGATTGATTACGGTGTTATCGAGAAGGCTTCCTGTATCTATCTGGTGCCGGGTTCCTTTGTTTGGGATGACATGGGCAATTGGACGTCGTTGGAAAGACTGATTGAGAAAGACCGCAACGGGAATGTGGTGATTGGTGAACACAAACTTTTAAATACCCATAATTGTATTGTTTACAGTGAAAAAGTTTTCATTGGAGCCATTGGAATAGAAGACCTGATCATCACAGTGACCGATCAGGCCGTCCTGATCTGTCGTAAGGACAAGGAACAGGAGATTAAAAAGTTAATGTAAAGTGAATCATTTGCACCATTCTTTAATTTTTCTTTCCAACTCCTTCACCAAATTTTCATAGGAATATTGAGAAAGTGCCCGTTCTCTGGCTTTCATGCTCATCTTCTGCAAAACGATGGGATTGATTAGAAGATCTATCACGGCATCCGCGAAAGATTGATAAAAATTTTGATCATAATCAGGTAATGAATAGATCAATCTGCCTGTCTCGCCGTCTTGGACAGTAGTAACAAGGGCCCCCTGACCGGTTGCAACTGTCGGAGTTCCGGCAGCTTGACATTCCATGGAAGCCAGGCAGAACATTTCATAAGGCCCGTCACACGGATAGATATGAAGCATACTGGTTTTTTGTTCCTCGATCAATTGCTGGCGAGAAATTTTGCCTAAATACCGAACTCCTTCCATTCCCTTGAACATTTCCCGGTATTTTTCGATTCCTGGTTCAAAACCCCAGAGACTGTAATCCATTGTGATTACCAGCGTTACATCAGGCACTTGCTTTTTTATCAGCGAGTAGATCAGTGGGACATGTTGAAGCCCGCGTTCCGGGGCAGAACAGAAGATTAATTGATTCTTTGTTTTGGGCATCATTTGTTGGTATTCTTCTGTTTCAACTCCCAAACGGGCTTCATAAAACTTGTTCCTGTCGATATGAAAAATATTGCCCATTAATTTGGTATGAAAAGGACTTATTGTAATGATTTTGTCAATATAGTGCAGATCTTTCTCTACTGTGTTGTCACCCGGATCAATGCACCAATGAATCTTGCACAACGCTTGAACATCTTTATGGGGCAAGGAACAGCGAAAACTGATAAACACATCCCAATATTCATCTAACTTCCATGAGGAATAGTGGCGATACGTTACCTTGTTGTAAACACCCTCCCTTGAGGTACTGTTGAAGACGGTCACCTCATGACGTTTTGCAAGCTCACGGGTAATACGTATCAGGGCTAATTGTGAACCCCCGACTCCCTTTGTTTCAAGATCGTTGTCATTCCAATCAAATGACGAATCGTAATAAAACGCGATTTTCATAGATACCACTTTCCTCTGAGTCAGGTTTTTTACATTTTATGTTCGAGGCTAGCCTAAATGAACAGTATTCTATAACCATTTCTGGAAGAGGGGAATAACCTGTTTTTGAATAAGAAATTGATCGAGAAAAAAGAGGGTGTTGTTTTTGACAAACCGTCCTAAGGTCACTGCAATGTACTATGTGAAAAATGAAGAGGAGTTTGCTCCGTATTCGATTCTTTCAATTTATAACGTGGTGGATGAAATTGTCGTGGTTGACAATGGCTCCACGGACCGAACCCGGGAACGATTGAGTGCATTTGACAAGATCCGATGGTTTGAATATCAAACGGAGGATTTTTCCGAATTGGGAAATTTCGCTCTTTCCAAGTGTCAGGGAGAGTGGATTTTAAAACTGGATGCAGACGAAGTCTTTTATCAGGAAATAGAAGAGGTTCTCCCGGTTCTTACCGAATACGATCAGATTGACGGATATACCTGTCTTTTTTTTAATTTGATGTTTGGTTGGGACCAAATGCAGAATGTCAGCAAAGATGATGGTCGTTTCCAACGGATTTTTCTCTTTCAAAACCGTCCTGGAATCAAATATATAAATCCTATCCATGAATCGTTGATCGGGATCGGTTCCGTGATTGCCGAGTCAGGTCTGGATTACGTTCATTACGGATATGCGAAACCGATGGAATTTATCTTGAGTAAACTAAAACAATATGCAAGAAAAATGGGGGAACCTTACTTCTACGAAGGAAGAACGGCAAAACACCTGTTGGAACAAGCGGAGAGGAGGCCCTTTCCATTTGAGCATCCGGAAGTGATAAAAGAGTATATCAAACAAAAAGGCTATAGCGGAGGAACTCCAAAACCCCGCAAGGACATCCAACAGTTAAGGCAGTATTTGGATCAGATCGTTGCCTCCAAAGATACAAGAATCGAACAGAAGCCGGAGAACAAGGGAAGATCTCTGGAAATCGGTGCCTTGCCGAGTTGTATCAGTCTGGGATTTGAACATTTGGATATTCGCCCTCTGCCTCATGTGAATATTGTTGGAGATATCCGAAATATCCCTGTGGAAGACAATACTTATGACCAGGTAATTGTTCCCGGATACTTGATGGAGCATCTGCCTTATCACGATATAGTAAAAGCTCTTGGGGAATGCTGCAGAGTAGCCAAAGCGGGCGGTTACGTAATGGTTCGAGTATATGACGGTCGTCAAATTGCAACCGCCTATGCCAAAGGGGAAATCAGCAACGAAAATTTCAACAAATTGATATTTGGAGACGATAGGCAGGGATGGGAAAGACATCGTTGCATTCTTGACAATGCCACAATTCGAGAAATGATGGCAAAAGCCGGATTTGAAAATATCAATCTTGAGTATTACGAGAATTGGATGATCCAAATCGCTGGAAGAAAACCGGTTTCTCAGAGGGATGTAGAATGAAATTGACTCTTATGGGACCTGTATTTGATGCTTCCGGCTATGCTGAAGCTGCACGTTCCATTATTTTCGGTCTTGCTGACCGGGGATATACTCTTCGTGTGATCCCCAGAGACTGGAGCCAATTAGACGCAGGGTTACCTTTCCTGCAAAAACAAAAACTGATCGAACTCTGCGATTCAGAGATCCTTCCGGAAGGTCCGATCCTGCAGATCTGTATCGCCCAAGATTTTCACCCGATTTCCGGCAGAATCAATATCGGAATGACTATGTCGGAATGCGACCGTTTACCTCCACATTGGGTGGAAAAATGCAATCAAATGGATCAGATATGGGTTCCGTCAACATTTAACCAGCAAACCTTTTTTAGCAGTGGAGTCTATAAAGAAAAAATAAAGGTTGTTCCCCTTGGAGTGAACGTGAATCGTTTTCATCCGGCGGTTCCTCCCATGACTTTGCAGGAGCGAGGACGTTTTGTTTTTTTATCGAACTTTGAATGGATTCCACGAAAGGGATATGATCTCCTGCTGAGTGCTTATCTGGAGGAATTTTCAGGATCTGATCCGGTTTTATTGGTAATTAAAGCATATGACGGAAGTGAATTTGATCCAAGCGGAACCAAAATGCATCGTACATGGAACGAAATGATCACGAATCTGGGAATTAAGAACCCTCCCGCATTAAAACTTCTTACACGAGGCATGTCATATGATGAAATTCCATCCTTTTATTCGGCAGGACATTGCTATATTATCCCGACACGTGGAGAAGGATGGAATCTGCCGGCGCTTGAAGCCATGTCAACCGGAATCCCGATCATTACTACCGATTGGTCAGCTCACCTGGATTTTATAAATGACGAAAATGGCTATCTAATAGGAGTAGAAAGACTTGAACCGATCCCAAAGTATGGAATTCCCAATGATGCGGTATACGACGGTGCCCGATGGGCCGTTCCGTCATTAGCAGATACTCGCAAATGGATGAGGTTTGCAGTTGAACATTCGGAAGATATTAAAGAAAAAGGGACTCGCGCAAGAGAACACGTTATCCGTTTTTGGAGCACCGGGAAAATGCTAGAACGCATCCTTACCTTGTTGGGGACAATGGAGGGGTAACTCTAATGGCAACGATTGGAATGGTCATTCCCACCTGGGGAAAAGTATGCGGAGTGGCCGATTATACCAAGCAGCTGATTCAGAACACTACGAATAAACAGAATAAAATCAAAGTTTATTCGGAAATGAATGAGGATCTTCCATCTATTATAAAAAAAGATTCTATAGATATTGTTCATTTTCAATATGAATATTCAGTTTATGATCTAAATACTTTATACCGAGCTATGGTCGAATTAAACCGTAAACAGGTACCAATAATCACCACTCTTCATTCGTGGTGCAGTGACCTTGCAGTGTATAATCGTCAAATCTCAGAGATGAGTTCGCTGGTTATTGTTCATTCAAAAGCAGTTGAGCGATTGTGCATCTCTCACGGTTATCCCCGCGAAAAGCTGGTAGTAATGCCGATTGGATGCCGTTTATTTCCTCTTGAAGAAAAAGAAAAAACAAAAATGTTATTTAACATTACCGGTTATCCTTGCATAGGCTTCTTTGGTTTTCCGTTTCCTCACAAAGGAATACTCAATCTAATCAATGCAATAAACGAGCTGAAGATCTACTTTCCCGATATAAAAGGTTACTTTTTCGCCCATTATCCCAACTCCCTGGACGAGAATCATCCCTATTACTCTTTTCAACAAGAATTACAGCGGCAATTTGATAAAAACTCTCATTTGATATGGATAAAAGAATTTTTGCCAGAATCCCTAATTGTCAATTTACTTCATACCATGGATGTTAATGTTCTTCCGTACGAGCCTCACAATTATCAAGGGGTCTCTTCGGCGGCCAAAATGCTGCTGGCCGCGAAAAGACCGGTTCTTACCACTGATAATCTGTTTTTTTCCGACTTAAAGGATGAAGTTTATAAGATATCGGACAGTAAAGTAGATACTATTGCCAGTTCATTATGTCAGATGTTGTTGGACAGTACTCTGCGAGAACGATTGATTTCAAAGGCTAATCTATATCTTGAAAAAAATAGTTGGACACAAATTGGGAACTGTTATCGTGAACTTTATCAGAAATTCATAGAAGCAAGTGATGGGATGGAGTAAGACATGACCAAAGTTTTGATGTGCATGATCTGGAGGTGTTAGGGCAAATGAATCCTTTAATTAGTATTATTATCCCTCTATTCAACCAATACCAAGTGACCGAACAGTGCTTGAACAGCATTTTTAAGAAAACTGGCATTCCTTATGAATTAATCCTGATTGACAACGGATCCACAGATGGTACAAGAGAAAAAATCAGCCGTTTAGAGGTGAAGGATTATGATCAACTTAAAAACTTGCAAATCATATACAACCGGGACAATTTAGGAGTGGCAAAAGCTTGGAATCAAGGAATCAAGCAAGCGAATGGGGATTTTATTTGTATTTGTAATAACGATATTGTGGTGTCTAAAAACTGGCTTCCTCCACTAGTTGAACAAATGAGAAGCAATTTGAATTTGGGAATGGTAAGCCCGGTCGAGAATTTTTATATTCGAGTTCATGCCGGGCGGAATCAATTTCCTGAAGAGTATGAATTTCTCAGTTCCAGGCCGGGACCACAACCTACCCTCGAATCCCTTGACGAATATTACAACGGCTTTGAACGTTTCGCTGCTTCCTTTACCGAAAAGTACCGATCACAGCAATACTTTGATGAGTTATTTTCAATCGTTCTGATTCGTAAGGAACTGTTTGAAGAGATCGGCTTGTTTGAAGAAGGATTCGGTCTTGCTTTTTGGGAAGATGTTGATTTTGTCCAAAGAACTCTGCTCAGTGAAAAGTTTTCAGATATTATGGTTTATCCAGGGAGTTATGTCCACCATTACGGGAATGTAACCAGTTCGCTATTTATCCAATTAGGTTCGCGTCAATTTGAAAGTTCTGCCGTGAATTTTACAAGAAAATGGGGAGATGTAGGTGACAGTATTTATCAAAAATTAAAAATGGGTTCTCTCAACAGTGAAGAAATGAAAAGATTGCGTAACGAAATTCGTCCTTTAGTATCTTTTCTCAACGGTCACACGTAATTAGGGGGGGCTTTGATGGATGATCCTAAAGTATCGGTTATCTTAACAAGTTACAATAAACCGCAATTTGTAGGACAAGCGATCGAAAGCGTACTTCAGCAAACGATGGCTGATTTTGAATTGTTTATTATGGATGATAACTCAAATCAGAAGACAGAGGATGTATTTCGTGCGTATTTAAATGATTCCCGTGTACATTATCATAGATCTGATGTAGAAGATGAGGAGCGCCCCAAGAAAACCCGTTATGCAGTTCTTATTAATCAGGCTCTATCATTGGCCAAGGGTCAATATATCAGTTACTTAACGGATGACAATTATTATCACAAGAAACGACTAGAGATTATGAGTAAATTCCTCGATGACAACCCGGATATAAAAGTCGCTTATTCCGCTCAACAAGTGACGGACATCGATTTAACCATAACAATCAGAAAGACTTTGGGAGTGTTGAAAAAAGCTGCAGGGCTTGTTGACCATTGTAGTGTAATGCATAGGCGCAGTATTTTAGATGGAATTTTGCAGAAGTACGGAAGTTATTGGGATGAGGATCCAAAATGTTGGGGATATGGCGACGCGGTTTTCTGGGACAGAATGAATGAGTCCTGGCCGTTTTATCCCATTGATCAGGTACTGGACTATAATATACGGACCCCTCTGTCCTTTCTTGTCAGGATGAGTCTACGAATGGACCCCTTTAAGTTAGATACTTAATTTCTCCATCAAATATTTTAGACGAATCAATCATTTCATCTATTCCCACGGATGCATACTTTAGTCAAAGAGTCGAGGTTCTCGGCGTCAATTAAGGACCAACAAGATGCTCTATGGAGGAATGGAAATTGAAAGGTATCATTCTTGCCGGAGGAACTGGTTCCCGACTTTATCCATTGACGAAAGTGACAAATAAACACTTGCTGCCAGTTGGGAAATACCCGATGATTTATTATCCCCTCTATAAACTGCTCAAGGGTGGCATTCAAGAAATCCTGATCATAACAGGTCGGGAGCATATGGGGGATGTGGTGAACCTATTGGGCAGCGGTCGTGAGTTTGGTGTCACCTTCACCTATAAAGTACAGGATCATCCGGGAGGTATCGCTCATGCCTTAGGGTTGGCGGAGAAGTTTGTACAAGGCGAGTTGATGACCGTAATTCTTGGCGATAATGTTTTCTCCGACGATATTCTTCCTTATATAGAAAAATTCAGGGAACAAGGGAAGGGTGCCAAGATACTTATTAAACATGTCGAAGATCCCAGGCGATACGGAGTAGTGGAACTCAACGGCAATAAGATAGCCTCCATCGAAGAAAAACCACGTGTTCCCAAGAGTAATTATGCGGTAACCGGAATTTACATGTATGACAGCAATGTGTTTGATATCATTAAATCTTTAAAGCCTTCCGACCGCGGTGAACTGGAGATTACCGATGTCAACAATGCTTATATTGTGCGAAACGAGCTCACCTATGATGTTCTGCAGGGCTGGTGGACCGATACAGGAACTCATTCCTCCCTTTTTCAGGCGAATGGATTGGTTAAGGATATGGATTTGGATTTCACAGAAGCCATTAAAGAGGAGAACTTATGAAATTACTTATTACTGGTGGCGCTGGTTTTATCGGCAGCAATTTTGTTCGCTTCATGATTCACAAGTACCCTGATTATCGGATCATTAACCTTGATCGGCTGACTTATGCGGGGAAACTTGAAAACCTGAACGATGTTGCTAACCGTCCCCACTATCAATTTGTGAAAGGTGATATTTGTGATCGGCAGTTGGTAGAATCCCTTGTGGCGGGGGAAACAGTGGACACTATTGTAAATTTTGCTGCAGAATCGCACGTAGACCGCAGCATCGCTCAACCGGATATTTTTGTCCGAACGAATGTTTTAGGTAGCCAGGTGTTGCTTGATGCAGCTCGAAAATACAATGTCAAGAAGTTTGTACAGATTTCCACTGATGAGGTATATGGCGCTCTGGGGGAAACTGGCTTTTTTTCTGAAGAGACGCCTCTCTGTCCTAACAGTCCTTATTCTTCAAGCAAAGCGGGGGCTGATCTATTGGTTCGTGCTTACCATGAAACTTATAAGATACCTGTAAATATCACCCGCTGCTCCAACAACTACGGTCCTTACCAGTATCCTGAGAAGCTTATTCCGCTTATAATTTCCAACGCACTGCAGGATAAGGAACTTCCGGTTTATGGGGATG
The DNA here is from genome assembly GCF_042652925.1 of Effusibacillus consociatus. Lineage (NCBI taxonomy): Bacteria > Bacillati > Bacillota > Bacilli > Caryophanales > Alicyclobacillaceae > Effusibacillus > Effusibacillus consociatus. The sequence goes on along the minus strand of NZ_JBHSHC010000002.1, from coordinate 13,702 downwards.
GAACACATATTCGTGATTGGCTGCACGTGGAAGATCATTGTTCGGCTATTGATCTAGTGATTCATAAAGGGAAGCCGGGCGAAGTATACAATGTAGGTGGAAGGAATGAATGGGCAAATATCGATATCGTAAAGATGATATTGTCTATATTGAACAAACCGGAAAGTTTGATTCGTTTCGTCCAAGATCGCCCCGGTCATGACCGTCGTTATGCGATAGATTCAACTAAGATTCGAACCGGACTGGGGTGGACACCAAAATATACCTTTGAAACAGGAATTAAAGAAACGGTGCAATGGTACATTGACAACCGGGAATGGTGGACACGGCCTTAGAAAAGGAGGCGGGTGATTCTCCGTGAACATACAAAAGGTGATGCTGGTAAGTCATCACGCTCATCCACAAATAGTGACCGGGGCGGAGAAAGCTTTACTGATGTTTGGATCGGCCTGTCAGAGTGTTCATTTAGAAGTACTTTGGATTAGTCCCACACCCGGTTTGTCCTATGAAAGAGCCATACAAATGGGTATGGATACCCGGCTGGTTTCCTTTCCTTTTTTATGGAATCTTATCTATAATCCTAACGAGTTAGTTGAAGAGTTGAGCATTTTTCAACAAGCAGCAGATGACAGTGAACTAAATGAAGTGATAGCGACTTATTCCCCGGACTTAATTGTTTCCAATAGTGCCATTAATGGGATGCCGGCGTTGATTGCACGTAAAAGAAAAATCCCTGTTTGGTGGTACATTCACGAAGTGATTCCCAAGCTTGACGGGATCGATCGTTTTCTGTCCATGATTCACTCCCATTCGGATCGAGTCCTTGTGCCCTCTATGACCGTTGCACAGTCAATTTCGCAGGGAAATAATACCGCAAGCTCTGTTCAACTCCTGCCTTATGGCGTTGAAATCCCCTCCTATCCTTCACTTATAGGGAATAGACAAAAAGTCCGCAATCAAAACGGATGGACTTACAATCATGTTGTGATCGGATGGTTTGGATCGGTCTATCAGGGAAAGGGCTTATTGGAATTAATACGTGCTTGTTCTTTTCTCAAAAATCAAGAAAAAACGATCATTCTCTTGGCTGCGGGAAATATAGGGGATCCCGGATATTTCAATGTTTGCCAGGAAGAAGCGAAACTACTTGAATCAGTGGAGTTTAGGTATTTGGGCGCACTTCCTCATATTGAAGAAGTTCTCGCTTCTGTCGATATGGTAGTTGTACCAAGCATAGTTGAAGAAGCTTTTCCTAATGTCGCTCTTGAAGCCATGTCATTTGGAAAACCTGTTGTCGCCTTTGAATCCGGGGGCTTGAAAGAAATCGTGGTCAATGGAGAAACCGGGTTGTTGGCTGGCACAGGGGATATTGTTTTATTAAGTTCTTACATTCAAGATCTCGTTCATGAGTCTGCTAAAAGAGTGAGAATGGGGACAAAGGGCCGGAAACGTGCTGTGAATTTGTTTCGGAAGGAAATATTTCAAAGAAGGGTACAAAAAATCATCCAACAAAAATAAAGGGCCCCCATTTTAATAACCATTTCAAATAGCAAGGAATAATTTGTATTTGAATGAGATTAACAGGGGAAGGATGACACCATGACAAAAGCTTTGATCACAGGTATCACGGGATTTGCGGGAAGCCATCTGGCAGAATGGCTGTTAAACAACAAAAAAGACGTTGAGGTATACGGAACTTATCGACTCAGGAGCCGGATGGAACATATCCAGCATATTCTAAACGATATCCATTTGGTGGAATGTGAATTAAAAGATCCTCACTCGGTTAACGAGATGATGAAAACCATCAAACCGGATTTCATTTTTCATCTAGCGGCTCAAAGTTTCGTGCCTACGTCATGGAATTCACCGGCAGAGACGATTTTAGTCAATCAGATTGGACAGGTAAATCTGTTTGAGGCGGCTCTTAAGTACTGTCCTGATTGTACGATCCAAATTGCATGTTCCAGCGAGGAGTATGGCCAAGTCTATCCCGACGAAGTTCCGATCAAAGAAGATAACCCTCTTCGTCCATTAAGCCCATATGCGGTAAGCAAAGTGGGGCAGGACTATTTGGGATACCAGTATAATCAAAGTTACGGCCTTAAAGTCATTCGAACCCGCACTTTCAACCACACTGGTCCCCGCCGGGGTGAAGCATTTGTGACTTCGAACTTTGCCAAGCAAATTGCTGAAATTGAAAAGGGGATTAAGCCTCCCGTCCTTTATGTTGGCAATTTGCAGGCAAAACGTGACTTTACCGATGTGAGAGACGTGGTAAGAGGCTATTGGTTAGCGGTAGAAAAAGGTGTTCCCGGGGAAGTCTACAATATCGCTTCCGGTGTTACCTATACGATTGAAGATATGTTAAATAAATTGCTTGGACTCAGTTCAGCCAAAATAGAAATTCAGCAGGATCCAAGCAGAATGAGACCGTCGGATGTCGAGATCCTATTAGGGAACTATGACAAGTTCCATCAACAAACCGGATGGAAACCGGAAATTCCATTTAAGCAAACCTTGCAGGATCTACTGGAGTATTGGCGGTCAAGAGTTTAAGGGGGATATGCTACAGGGGTGAAATGTGGATATGAAAGTGGTGATTCTTGCAGGGGGATTTGGAACGCGAATCAGTGAAGAATCTCATCTGAAGCCAAAACCGATGATTGAAATCGGAGACAAACCCATACTCTGGCACATAATGAAAATCTACTCTTATTACGGATTTAATGATTTTGTCATCTGTTTGGGCTATAAAGGTTATCGGGTCAAAGAGTATTTTGCCGATTATTTTTTGCATGAAACGGATATCACTTTTAATTTTCGAAACCAGAACGAAAGAATTATTCATAATCATACCGTTGAGCCCTGGCAAGTAACTTTGCTGGACACAGGAAAAGATACGATGACGGGTGGAAGGGTGAAGCGAATACAGCCTTATATAGGGAATGAACCGTTTTTGTTAACTTATGGCGATGGAGTTTCTGATGTAAATATTAAAGAATTGGTAGAATATCATCGTTCACACGGCAAGTTGGCGACAGTGACAGCGACACAGCCGACTGGCAGATTTGGGGCTTTAAGCTTGGATCTCAATAACCGGGTTGAGGGCTTTCAAGAAAAACCGAAGGGCGATGGAGGATGGATAAACGCGGGTTTCTTTGTTATGCAGCCGCAGGTTTTTGATTATCTGGAGGGCGATCATACGATATTGGAGATGGACCCTTTACAAAACCTGGCCAGAGATGACCAGCTTATGGCTTATAAATATTCCGGGTTTTGGCATCCAATGGATACGATGCGGGATAAGAATTATTTAGAAGAATTATGGAAATCCGGGAAAGCTCCCTGGAAAAAATGGTGAACAAAATGCTGGATCACGCGTTTTGGAACAATAAAAAGGTTTTTGTTACCGGTCATACCGGATTTAAAGGTTCTTGGCTATGTTTGTGGCTTTACTCTTTAGGTGCGAAAGTAACAGGATACTCGTTACAGCCACCAACGAATCCGAGTATGTTTCAGTTGTGTCAAATCGATCAATTGGTTAGCTCAATTACGGCCGATATAAGAGACATAAAGCGATTGCGGGAATCTCTGTTTAACGCCGATCCGGATATTGTGATCCATATGGCTGCACAGCCTCTCGTTCGAGAGTCCTATCAAAGTCCCGCAGAAACGTATGAAATCAATGTAATGGGAACGATAAATCTTTTTGAAGCGGTAAGAAGTGCGGTCAATCAAGGAAAACGCATCAAATCAGTAATTAATGTAACCTCGGATAAATGCTATCAAAATCGAGAATGGTCATGGGGTTATCGGGAAAACGATTCTCTGGGAGGTTATGATCCCTATTCCAGCAGCAAAGCTTGCTCGGAGTTAATCACTTCTTCTTACCGGAGCTCTTTTTTTCATCCAAAAGAGTATGCGAAGCATGGTGTGGGGCTTGCCTCCGCAAGGGCGGGCAACGTGATTGGCGGCGGTGATTGGGCTGCCGATCGCCTGCTTCCTGATTGCATTCGTGCGCTTTTAACCGGAAAAGAAATAATGATTCGAAACCCGAAAGCGACGAGACCGTGGCAGCATGTACTGGAACCTGTAAGCGGATATTTGTTATTGGCTGAGAAGTTGTATCAAAACGGGCCGATCTATGCAGAAGGGTGGAATTTTGGTCCGAATGATGATGATGTAAAACCGGTTGAATGGATTGTGAAGGAAGTATGTGAAAAATGGGGTGAAAATGCGGGATACAAAATCGTACAAGGAAATCAGCCCCATGAAGCAGGTTTTTTAAAATTGGATTGCTCAAAGGCGAAATGGAAGTTAGGGTGGAATCCCAGGTGGGACCTGGAACATGCGATCTGTAAAGTGATCGAGTGGACACGGATTTATCGGAAAAATCAAGATCTAAAGGCAATAAGCTTGAAACAGATAGAAGAATATACAAAAGCGAGTGATTGCTAATACCCATCATAAAAGAAAGGATGGAGCAACTACGGAACGATTCTGGAAAGACCGGAAAGTGTTGATTACGGGGTGTACCGGATTTCTCGGTTCTTGGCTATCTAATTCGCTAGTTAAGGCGGAAGCGATTGTAATTGGCTTGGTTCGGGGAGGAAATCTTGTAAATTCCCACCTCTTTCGATTGGGCTGCCAGAAACAAATGAATCTTGTGTATGGAAGAGTGGAAGATTTTAAAACCTTACTGAGGGTCATGAGTGAGCATGAGGTGGATACTGTTTTCCATCTTGCTGCCCAGGCGATTGTCGGAAAGGCTTCACAGGATTCGTTGGCTACTTTTGAAACCAATATCAAAGGTACATGGAATGTATTAGAAGCCGCAAGACGAACTCCAAGTGTTAAGCGGGTACTAGTGGCTTCCAGCGACAAGGTATATGGGACCTGTGATGTTCTTCCCTGTGTAGAAACAACCCCCTTGCAAGCGATATATCCTTATGATGTTTCGAAAAGTTGCGTAGAACATCTATGCGCTTGCTACGTCCATTCTTTCAATCTTCCGGTGTCCATCACCCGGTGCGGTAATGTTTTTGGCGGAGGAGACCTCAATTATAATCGGTTGATACCAGGGACTATTTATTCCCTTTTTAAGGGGAATTCTCCTGTGATTCGCAGTGAAGGTTCGTCTATTCGGGATTATCTTTATGTCGAAGATGGAGTAGAAGCTTACCTTTGCTTAGCGGAAAAGATGGAGGAGCTTAAATTGTCCGGAGAAGCGTTTAATTTTAGTCTTGGATCTCCCGTTTCTGCGAAGCAGTTAGTGCAACAGATAATCGAATTAATGGATAGTCAATTAAAACCTGTTATTTTAAGCGAGACGTCAAAGGAAATCCAAAATATGTTTCTATCATCACAAAAAGCCAAAAAAATTCTGGGTTGGCAGCCTAAACATTCCCTAGATCAAGGACTGCGCAAAACTATTCAGTGGTATAGAGAATTTTTGAGTTAAATAAAAAAAGACAGTCCTCTTTTGTTAAGTATCTGACAATAGAGGACTATCTTTATGTTAGTTTATTTCTAAGCCTTCTTGATTACGTTTAAATATTTTTTTGCTATTGCGGTCCATGCGTTATCTTGAATGTATTTTCCCTGTTCAAGATTCTCTTCTTCCATTGAAAGTGCTTCCTTAAGCGCTATCTTCAATTGCTCCTTGGTTTTAACCTTGGTTAGTACCGGTTCAGGTAGGTCCGCAAACCAAGCTACGTCGTTGACAATCACCGGCCTTCGAGTGGCCAGAGCATGACGAGCAGCACTGGATGAGACATAGGCATCAATTTCATGATACCATAGTACGATCACGTCGGAAGCAGCCAATCTTTTGATGAGTTCAGGAAGTGGGTACCACTCTGTCAAGCAGATTAAATGTGGGGAAGTTATCCGACAATTATTGGTGGAATCCAATACCATAAATGTATATCCAAGTTCCAGACAAACATCTGAAATCAGTTGATAATCAGTCCGGCCTAATCCGAAAGTTGAAACAATAGAGCCTGTTAACCCATATCGTTGACGCAATTCTTCTTTTGTTTCATTAGGCGGCTCAGGTACCCCTTGCGGAATATAAATGGATGCTGGAATAACTAGTTGAAGTCCTTTTGAAAGGGTCACCCTATTTTTGACCAGATGAAAAGGAAAGGAGGGTCCTATACAAGAATCATGAAAGGCGACAATAACGTTAATATCTTTCTGTTCCATCAGCTCTAGAAACGCCTGCAACTGGTGGTCATTAATAATCCCGTTTTGGTATTGAACGATCATGAGTTCAATATTGCGCCGACCGATCTCTTTCTCGATCAGGTCCAGATCAAATTTATGGGAGATACTCCAGGCGGCTGCATAAAAACATTCAACAGCCTGAATATCTGACGGAGGAACCGTAATCGACCACTTCCGATCATCCCGGATGGCATCGCCTCCAAAGTTGCCGAAAACAGTTGCCGAATATCCCAATTTTTCGAAGGCCCTGTATAATTTGACACTGTATTCGGCGATTCCGCACTTCATCGCATAAGAACTTAGAATCCCTATATTCATAAATTCTCCACTTTCATACACTTTGTCGATTGAATTTCCATATTTAATTCATCCAGCTTATTGACTTGAGTATTTTCAAACCCGGCCATGTCTAAAAGATTTGTCAATCTCGAGACATCAAACCCCGTTTCAATGAAGTCCGTTTCATCAACTTGATTCCCATACACCAACAGATCCAAGTCAGAAAATTTTATTTTGCCTTCCATATATCTTTTGGCAATCCACTCTAAATTGGGGACTTGAATGATCAGCCGCCCACCTGGTTTCAAGACGCGATTATACTCTTTAAGAATTTCCGGTACATCGTGTCTTGACTTTCGGTGCAGCAGGAAGTGAGAAAATAAGGTATCGACTGATTGATCTGGTAAGGAGAGTGACAGTTGGTTGTCATGGCGAGAAATATGATATTCATGCATTTTCCGATTCACCCCTTAAAAGCCCGGATACATGTTGCTTGATCATCTGGTCCGTTAAGCGAGTGTACTCTTGTAAATCCGGATTGGTACAGGATTTGGGTTAAACTCTCAACAGAAAAGCCGACTCTGTGGAAGTTCTCCTTATAGTCCTCGTGACCGTATACCCATGTTTCAAAGTGGTTAAAATCCCACCCGTCCATTCTCTCAACATAAGCTTTCACATAACTATGAAGATTGGGACCGAATATTTCAACGAATCCCCCCGGACGGAGAACTCTTAACCACTCTGTTAAAATAGGAATGACTTCTTTCCTGGGGATATGTTCCAAAATGTTATATGCAGCGATTTCATCCACGCTGTTCTCGCCAAAAGGCAGTTGGCGGGCATCCGCTACAAATTCAATATGGGGCAATGGTCGAATATCCAAATGTAGGTATCCCGGCAAAGGATGGTCTCCGGCTCCAATCTCAAGCCGAAACGGAGTAGTTTTGATTTTGTTTAATCCATCATATGATTCAGAGCGATACAGTTCCAACAATTCCTCCTTGTAAGGGAGCCATTTCTGCATAAAATAGTTTGTGTTTCGCGTCATTTGCGGTATGGGGCCATCCGTGTTAATAAATCCCGTTCTGTGGGCATAATGTAAAACCCGCGTAGCTTTGGCCAAGAGAGAATATCCAAGGCTCTTTATGCGGAGGGAAAAGTCAGCCTCTTCATTCCAGAAGGGGCTATAACCCCAATCAAAATAGCCGATTCTCTTGAAAAGGTTGCGGTAAACACAACAATATCCAGTCAATAAGTCCACTTTTATTCCATTGACTTGCGGCAGCGGAAGATTGACTGTGTGAACCCTGATGCCAAAATTTTCGTCAAGCAAAACTCCTTCATGGCCTACGCCACCAATCGTTTCATCCTTGAATGGTTCCAATAATGGTGTAAGCCAGTCTTCACCAACTTCAACATCGTTATCCAGTATGGCTACAAATTCGCCTTCGGCCAGTTCAAAGCCGAAATTTCGAGCACATGAGCCGTAATTTGTTTCTTTAAATACAGTTTTAATATGTGGATGTTTTTGCACCAGTTCTTCAAAGTAATTTCTCGTTCCGTCGGTACAACCATTATCCACCAGTATCAATTCATAATTTGACTTTGTATGTCTTAAAACAGATTCTACACATAACCGGGTATAGTGCAGATTATTGAATGCGATCACTACAATGGATGTTAATCCTTTGATCATCCTAACAACTCCTTAAATTTATTCATCCATTCCTTTGCCAATTTTGCATAATCAAACTCAGACAGCGATCTCGCTCTGGCTTGATTCGAAATCTGTTCCAATTTCTTGGGATTTTTGAGCAGGGAAATTATGCAGTCCGCAAATTCTTGATGAAAATCAGGGTTCTCAAAAGGATTTGAGTCAATCAGATAGCCGGAGTACCCATGGGCAACGGTAGTTTCAAGAGCTCCCTTCTTTGTTGCGATTGTTGGAGTGCCAGCAGCCTGGCATTCCAAAGAAGAGATGCAGCACAGTTCGTTTACAATACAAGGATATACATGAAGCACACTTGTTTTTTGATGGTAAATTAGTTCTTCCCTAGGGACTTTCCCAAGAAAACGGACCCTTGGATCCTTAGAAAAGATCTCTCTATAATACGAATTACCAGGGTCTGCATGTCCCCATAGAGTAAAGTCACTGGTAACAATCAGACTCACATCGGGAATTTCGGAAGATACAATAAAGAATATGTGTTCCAGAAGAGCCAAACCCCGATTGGGTACTGAACAATAAATGAGCTGATTTTTAACTTTATCGATTTTATCCTTGTACAAATCGGATGAAATTCCACAAGTGGTTTCAAAGATCATGTGTCTGGGAATTTGATAATTCTTCATCAAGTGTTCGGTGTGAAAAGGACTAATCGTAAAAACAGAATCGATGTAAGGCAATGTCTGTTGCCAACTTTGGACCCAGGTTTCACTGTCCTCCATAGACCAATGAATTTTCACCTTGCTGTTAAGATCTGGCAACAAAGGTGTACGCGAAATAGAAATAAACACGTCGAAGTTTTCTTCCTTATTTAGTAATGAATGATCAACATAATTTACCCCATGAAACTGGCCTGGTTTTGAAGTTGGTTTATAAACGTACACTTGGTTGTGTTTTGCGAGTTCTCTTGCCATACTGACTAAAGCGCCTTCAGTTCCTCCGATTCCTCTTCCTTCAAAATCTTCGTCCGACCAGTCCCAAGTCTGGCTGAAATGAAAACCGATCTTCATAGTGGATCCTCCTTCGGCGGTTACTTAGAATGAGTACGTTGTGCCACGAATAATCCATGGCTTGTAGCCGGTATGTCTTCTACCCTCCATTGATCCGAATCTTGTACGCACTCGTCGATTACTTTTTTTACATCCGGCCAAGTGGAATCGTGGAACACAATCCACCCGTTTTCAACAATGTATGGAAACCAATCCCGGTATTCTTCCAAAACAACTTCATACTCGTGTCCGTCATCGATATGCAGTAAACCAATGGGTTTTTTCCAGTTCTTAACGATGTCCGAAGATTCTGCTCTTAGCGGAAAAACAAGGTCGTTGACGCCGACTTTATGAATATTTTGTTGGAAATTCGCATATAAATGTTCCCCTGTGATTCCATCTAAATTTAAGTTCCAAGGATCTACCGCATAAACCGTGGCTCGGTGACCGTATTTGCTTCCCGAAGCCAGAAAACAGGTGGAACGCCCTTGAAAACTGCCGATTTCCACGATCGATAAGTGGCTGGGAACTATGCTGGCAAGATAGGCAAGATACCGCCCTTCATCTGTTTTTACCGCACTCCAGCTATCGATCGCTTCTATCTCTGGCTCATTCGGTAGTATCAAAGGACGAATAGCCATTTTAATCCACTCCTTTTTTGGCCGTATTCTATTCATCTGTATGTATGGACTGGTGAAATGGAAACAAGACATCATCATCAAAAAATAGTCCATTATTTGCACGGCCAACGGAAGAATCTCGCTATAGATCAATTTGGTGTGACTTGAGGAGGATGCACCGTTTCCAGTTCATCATTGATTACATAAAAATATATGAAGAAGAAGTTTCCAACAAATAATCCAGGAGGTTTCCATGCCTAAATTAATTCTTCCGAATGAAAATGAGTTAAATAATGTGGAAGGTATTCTCGCTTTGGATGAAGGGCGTCACTTAGCTTACTGTGCCAGTATTGTCCCTAAAGATCAAAATATAGTCGAAATTGGTGGTTTAAAAGGAAAGGCAACCTGTTTTTGCGGGATGGGGAGTTTTTATGGAAACAGAGCTCGTGTTTATTCTCTAGATCCGTGGGACTTGCATTACGGGGAAATTGGGAAGACGTATCATTCTGAGTTTCAGGAAAACGTGAAGCAATTTGAATTGGAATCGATTGTTACATCTATTGTCGGATACTCATATGAGGTAGTTAAAAACTGGAACGCTCCCATCGGACTTCTGTTTATTGATGGGGATCACTATTATGATTCAGTCCGCAAGGACTATGAGTTATGGGCACCATTCATTGCAGAAGGAGGATGGATTGCGTTTCATGATATAAACGATATCTGGCCTGATGTCAAAAGGGTGATAGATGAAATGATCATTCCGTCCGACTTATGGAGTCATAAAATGGTTCTGCCCACAGATTACGGCTTTTTTATGGCGAGAAGAAATCACGTTCCGTTTCACAGATGACAGGCAGAAGGTGGGGTGAAGGACTTTGAATGACTTAATCAGCATTGTCATTCCGTTATATAACCAATACCATGTCACGGAACAGTGCCTGAACAGCATTTTCCAGAAAACAGATATTCCGTATGAATTGATATTAATTGACAACGGCTCAACAGATTTAACAAGAGAAAAAATAAGCCAGTTGGATGGCAGTCAGTTTCAGCATCTCAAGGAATTAAAAATTATTTATAATCAAGAAAACCTGGGAGTCGCAAAAGCATGGAACCAGGGAATAAAGTATGCCAGAGGAGATTTTATCTGTATTTGCAATAACGACATTGTGGTCTCTAAAAACTGGCTTTCCTCTCTAATTGAAAAAATGCGCGGTAATTCGAATCTAGGTATGATTAGTCCTGTCGATAATGTTTATATTATGAGCTATCCCCACCGCTTTCCAGAAGAGGACAAATTTTTAAGGTCCAGACTTCCGTTTCAACAAACACTTCAATCCATTGAACAGTTTTATAACGGTTTTGAACAATTTGCTGCTTCATTTACTGAAAAACATAAATCGAAAGAGTTCTTTCACGTAAGCTTTTCTTTAGCCATTATTCGCAAACAACTGATTGAAGAAATCGGGTTGTTTGAAGAAGAGATGGGAATTGCCTTTTGGGAAGATGTTGATTTTGTCCAGAGAGCACTACTTAATGAAAATTTTTCGGAAATGATGGTCTATCCCGGAAGCTATATTCATCATTATGGAAGTGTCACCAGTTCAATATTTGGTATGCCGCAATTGATTAGATCCGCACACAAATTTTCGGAAAAATGGGGGAGCGTAGGGAACAGTATTACGGAAAAATTGGCACAAGGTCTTTTAAACAAAGAAGAACTGCACAGATTGCGTGTTGAAATACGCCGGTTACTACCATTTATTACTAATAAGTAAAGTGAACATCAGCGTCTTAGGGAAGGATGACTCTCTTTGATTGAAGGGGTAAAAATAAAAAAATGCTGAAACATACCGATGACCGCGGTTATTTCATGGAAGTCCTGCGTGACGATGATCGAATGTTAGACCGATTTGGTCAGTTGTCAGCTTCCCTAAGTTATCCAGGAGTTATTAAAGCTTTTCATTATCATAAAAAACAGGATGATATTTGGTTTTTTCCTTGTGGGAATGCTCAGGTGGTCCTTTATGACATGCGAGATGAATCTTCAACCTATAAACAAACTGATGTTTATTACATGGGTGAAAATAATCCGATCACTCTTTTCATTCCACGCGGAGTAGCTCACGGATACAGGGTACTTGGCAATGAACCCGCCATTATTACCTATTTGACGAATCTCTCCTATGATCCAAATGATCCAGATGAATATAGAATCCCTTATAATGACCCTGAAATCGGATTCGATTGGACGACAAAGTTCAAGTAACCGTTCGTGGAACGTAAGGAGCTTAATTATAGGGGTTGTGTTTCTATGAAAATTGCAATTACGGGTGCGAACGGGCAGTTAGGACACGATCTGGTCAATCTTCTGTCCCATGATCACCAAGTATTCGGTTTAAGCAGGCAAGTGATGGATATTACCAACTTCCCCCAAGTTGTTGAAACCGTTCAAAGAATTAAGCCGGATGCCATTATCCATGCGGCCGCTTATACTCGGGTGGATGAGGCCGAGCATACACAGGACAAGGCATATCTCGTGAATACCTATGGAACTCGTAATGTGGCTATATCAGCCCAACAAGCAGGGTCAAAGATGATTTATATTAGCACCGACTATGTATTTGACGGACAAAGCTCAACTCCATATAAAGAATTCGATTCTCCCAATCCGCTCACTGTGTATGGGAAGTCTAAGCTGGCCGCTGAGGAAATAGTGAAGAATTTTTCCAATAAATATTTCATTGTGAGAACTTCATGGCTATACGGGCAGTATGGACAGAACTTTGTAAAGACAATGTTAACATTGGCACAACTTCGAAAAGAATTGCCTGTAGTTTTTGACCAAATCGGCTCTCCCACCTATACAGTGGACCTTGCTTATTTTCTCAAAGATTTGCTGCAAACAGAGCTATACGGGATTTATCATGCCTCCAACACTGGTGCATGTTCGTGGTATGAATTTGCAAAAGCTGTTTTTGAAGAAGCAGGTTTGGATATAAAGCTAAATCCTGTTGAAACCAAAGATTTTCCACGTCCGGCACGGAGGCCTGCCTATTCCGTTCTTGATCACATGGCCATTCGATTGAATGGATTGTCCGATTTTCGAACTTGGAGAGATGCTTTAAAAGAATTTGTAGGTCAACTTATTTGAAAGAGGAGAGGTTTTGAGTGAGTTCGGTTACCCGGGATATTCATAAAAATGGGATATGTTTCAAAGTTACTCCAAACTTGTTTTGGGACAGTTTTCATTTATGGGAAGTCGATAACTTTAAAAATTTTGGATCGATTTCTAACACCGGAATCCACGTATCTGGATATTGGAGCCTGGATTGGCCCCACTTTATTATACGGGGCCCATAAAGCAAAGCATGTTTATGGGATTGAACCAGACTAGTACTGCATATCAAGAACTTACTAGTGCCCCTTCAGCAAACGTAGTTTGACAAAAACCCGGGTTCGACAGTATAGGCCTAAAAGCAGGCACCCCAAGGGGTGCTGTGGATAACTGAAATCCTTATGTGGTGCGGTTTTTCAGACTTTTCCACAGGCACTAAAGCGCTAAAAAATCTGAAAATCTGTAGGCACTAAATTTATGTGGATAAGTACGATTTTCTGTTGTATTTTACGTAGTTATACATTGTATCATGTAGTTATGTACATACGACAAATTTCCCGCAAGAATAAAAATGGAACGACCACCCGTTACGTTCAGCTCGCACACAATGAGCGCAACCCCGTTACCGGTACGCCACAAGCGAAGGTGCTCTATCATTTTGGCCGTGCCGATGAGTTAGACACCGAAGGCTTGAAGCGTTTGGCTGCCAGCATTCATCGTTTTATCGGCGAACCGC
>NZ_JBHSHC010000001.1:0-2113 GCF_042652925.1 Effusibacillus consociatus | reverse complement strand
AATCGGTCGTTTAATCTTACATATTATGGATTATCGTGTGTTGTTGCATTTATTCTTGCAATTTAAGCACCCTTTTTATTTTCATTATATACAAAAAAACAGTTTACGTATACATGATAAGTACACTTTACAAAAAATATTTTCAGGAATATAATTCAATTAGCAAGCCTGGTACATGTAGGAAGCTCGGGCGAAAGAAAGGGGAGGAGTGTTTTCACGTACGCTTACCTATTTTGTTGCAAATAAAAACGCGGCATGTGCGAGATGCCGCGTTGGTTCGGCCTTTTACAAGGCCAGTGGATATGGTTATGTACATTTATAAATTATACCATATCCTCCGGTTATCTGGAAGAACAACTTAACTGGGGAGTGACTTGCGAAATGAAAAAAGAGTTGGCAGCATTTATTCAGTACAACCAAGACCATGGCTACGAAGCTGGCGGTTACGGTCATGGTAACAACGGAGACGGCGGTCACGGACAAGAAGACCATGGTGGCGGAGATAACGGACACGAAAACGACATGGTTACCATCTATGTGAACGACAACTCTTATCAAGTCCATCAGGGTCGACTAGATGTTTCCAAGATAAGAGAACTTGATGATATCCCGATAACGGATGTCCTTTACCAGATGCCGGATTACCTACTTCTAGCCAATGACAGTTTCGTTGTGGTCCACGGAGGAGAGCGATTTAAATCCGGCGGCTCTTCTGGGTATTCGTCTTAAGGAGGGAATCAATATGTATCCTCCTGACCAAATCGAACTTCTTCGAAGTATTTATGGAGAAGGAGTCGAAGAGCGTTCTGACGGCCAAGATCACTATATATTTATCCCGGGGCTGAAAATGCCCCAGGGATGTACACCCGAGCGTACAGATGCGTTGTTCTGTTTACAGTCCTTTGCTCCATCATGCGGGGGCTATACATCACGCCTCTTCTTAAGGGACCGTGTAGCGTCTCCCCATATACCAAACAACTTCAGCTCGTATCTCATTGCCGCAGAAACTTGGCATGCCTATTCACATAATAATGTTCAGCATGGGCCGTACCCGGAGATGATCATGAATCATTTAAGGGGGCTGTTGGTTGCATGTTGATACGAATGCATAAAACGATTTATCAGAGAATGAAGGGCGACTTAAGTCGCCCTCATCCTCACGCTTGGGAGCGCGTCGGATACGTCTTTATTAGACCAACCCAAGGGACAGTACTAGAAGCGACGGATTATGTACCGGTCCCGGATGAATTTTACGTTCGGGATTCCTCTGTGGGTGCGCATGTTGACCATCGGGCCATTGCACTGGCCATGAAGAGGGCGGACCACGGCAATGAGGGCGTTTTACAGGTTCACGAGCATGGAGGCAAGGGGATACCGCAGTTTAGCCCAGTGGATTATGAATCCCATCCCGTATATCTTCGCTCTTTCCAAAATGCCAACCCTCGTGTTACCCATGGATTCTTGCTCCTGAGTGAAAACTCGATGGTAGCCCGGGTTTGGAGACCAGGGGTAAGACAAGCGTTTGAGATCTACTCCTATAAAATTACTGGACATGGGTTCTTTGACTGGTTAAAGGAAAAAATCGGTGGAGTAGGGAGGCGTTTTGGTAATGAATAACCGTCAATCTTTCTTAGGAGATAACCTGGATACTATTCTCGAACATACTACTGTGGCCGCTATTGGTCTTGGGGGCGGGGGGTCTCAGGTTGTACAGCAACTTGCCCACATAGGTTTCAAGAAGTACATTCTCTGTGATTACGATGTGTTAGAGGATACGAATCTGAATCGAACCGTTGGGGCAAAGCAGGAAGATGTTGAACTTGGTTCTAGTAAAATTAGGATTGCTGTCCGACTCATCCGAGGAATTGTTCCTGATTCGGAAATATCTGAAGTAAAAACTACATTTCAGTCATCTCCTGAAGAAATTGGGCGGGCGCAAATTATTTTCGGATGCCTGGACGGTCTTCGAAATAGGAATGAGCTTGAAAAATTTGCTCGGCGCAAAAGAATTCCGTATATCGACATCGGGATGGATGTAACAAAACCGGATTAACCCCGCTTATTTGGACATACCTTCATTTTAGAGCTATTTTCATAGAGTTTCGTTTTATAT